>DXZF01000373.1 GCA_019415425.1 Bacillota bacterium
GTATGGGGGCGGGCTCGGTGTTCTCCATGCAGCACGGGGCCAAGGACACGCAGGCGCTCCAGTCCAGTGTGTTCGCCTCTTTCGTGCTCATCGGGGGCTTGACGGTGCTGCTCAACCTCGCGGCGTTCGTGTGGATCGACCCCATCATGCGCCTGTTGCAGGTGGACGCGGCCATCTATGCCGATATGCGCGCATACCTGTACGTCATCTTCTGGGGCATCGGCTTTACATTTTTGTACAACTACTTTGCGTGCCTGCTGCGGGCACTGGGCAATTCGCTTACGCCGCTGCTGTTCCTGGCGGTATCGGCGGCGCTGAACATCGGCCTGGACCTGCTGTTTGTGATGGGATTCCACTGGGGCGTGGCGGGTGCGGCCATCGCGACGGTGATCGCACAGGGCGTGAGCGGCATCGGCATCGGCGTGTATTGCGTTTGCAAAATGCCGCTGCTGCGCATTTCGCGCAGCCAATGCCGCCTGCGCCGGCAGGCAGTGCGCGAGATCGCCCAACACTCTGTGCTCACGTGTTTGCAACAGAGCGTGATGAATTTTGGCATCCTGATGATCCAGGGGCTGGTCAACAGTTTTGGCGTGGCGGTTACCGCGGCGTTTGCCGCTGCGGTGAAGATCGACTCGTTTGCGTATATGCCCGTACAGGATTTTGGCAACGCCTTCTCCACCTTCATCGCGCAAAACCACGGAGCGCGGCAGTCCGCGCGCATTCGCGCCGGCATTCGCAGCGCCGCGCTGGTATGCGTCGCCTTCTGCGCCGTGATCTCCACCGGCGTATGCGTCTTTGCGCATGCGCTCATGCGCATCTTTGTACAGGCGCATGAGACGCAGATCCTCGCCATTGGCGTGCAGTACCTGCGCATCGAGGGCGCGTGCTATCTGGGCATCGGCCTGTTGTTCCTGCTGTACGGGTACTTTCGCGCCGTAAACCGGCCGGGCATGTCGCTGGTACTCACCGTCCTCTCGCTGGGCACGCGCGTCGGCCTGGCGTACCTGCTCGCCCCGCTGCCCACCATCGGCCTTTTGGGCATCTGGTGGGCCATTCCCATCGGCTGGTTCCTGGCCGATGCCGTGGGCCTGTGGTGCTGCCGGCGCAATTTGCGCAGCGCTGGCCCCTCGCCGGTCGCTACGTAAAGGCCCTTTGTCGCATCAAAGACGGGCGTCCACACGTGGGTGGACGCCCGTTTTGCATTTTTTATGAGATGCCGCTTCTCTTTGACGCTTGCGCTCGCGCATGGATAGGCGCGGCCTCCCCTTGCGCGCACTGATCGCGCTACTGCAGATAGCCCGCGCCGTGCAGCATCAGCGCCTCGACGGTGCGCGCCATCTCTTCGGCGGAGGCGTGCATGCCCTCATCCAACCACTTTTGCAAAAGGCCGATGCAGCCGGCGCTGACAAAGGCATAGAAGTACGCAAACTTCTGTTGCGACGCGCCGGCAAACGTCTGCGCATAGCTCTTTGCGCTCTTCTGCTGCCCAATCTGGATGAGCTCCATCAAAAACGCCTTGTTGCCGTATGGCCCCAGCGTGACGGTGCACAGATCGGAATTGTTCTTGAGGCACTGGAACAGTTCGGTGGTGATGCGCACCGGGGTCACCTGGCCGTCCTCGCTGCGCATCAGCGGCTCCAGCGCGCGTTCGATGTCCGCGCGCAGCTCCGCCTCCATCTGCGCGCGCAGATCGTAGATATCGGCATAGTGCGTATAGAACGTCCCCCGGTTGATGCCCGCCCGCTCGCACAATTCCTTGATGGAGATGCTCTCGATCGGCTTTTGCTCCAACAGCGAAGTGAACGCCTCGCGAATCAGCATGCGCGTAACGCGCGTGCGGTGGTCGACCGCGCCTCTTTTCAAAATTTGAACGCCTCCTTTTCAACACATCCGGCCCAAGTGTTCAATAACCGTGCACGCACGGCACATCTGACAATTGCACCCGGCCCCATTGCGATCATAATACAGATAAGGAAGTAAATCAACACATTGTTGAATATTTGAAAGAGGTGTCGAACCATTCGCCGCTGCTATCTCATCACCGGTGCCAACGGGCACCTGGGCCATACATTGATTCGCGCGCTCACGCAGATGGATTGCGAGGTGCGCGGCCTGCTGTTGCCGGGCGAGCAGGCCGTGCCCTACGAGCACGTGACCTACTATCGGGGAGATGTGCGCGATCCGGCGACGCTGTTGCCGATGTTTGCGGGCATCGACCCGGCGCATACCGTGCTGATCCACACCGCCGGCATCGTGAGCATTGCGCCGCGCGTTTCCCCGCAGCTGTACGAGGTCAACGTGCAGGGCACGCGCCACGTCGCACAGCTGTGCCTCGCGCACGGGGTGCGCATGGTGTACGTCAGTTCCGTACACGCCATCGCAGAGCAGCACGGGCGGCGCGTACTGTGCGAAGTCTCGCACTTTTCCCCTGACGACGTCGTCGGCGGGTACGCCAAAACCAAGGCGGAGGCCACGCAGCTTGTCCTGGATGCCGTCGGCCGTGGGCTGGACGCCGTGGTCGTGCATCCTTCGGGCATTCTGGGGCCGTACGACACGGCGGGCGGCAACCACCTGATGCAGATGCTGGAGGATTACCTGCGCGGGCGTCTGCCTGCGTGCGTGCGCGGCGGATACGATTTTGTGGACGTGCGCGACGTGGCGCAGGGCTGCCTGTTGGCCGCGCAAAAGGGGCGCACGGGCGAATGCTATATCCTCTCCAACCGCTACTACTCCATCCGCCGCGTGCTGGCCATGGCGCGCGAAGCGGGGGGCGGGCGGCGGTTGCCGGTGCTGCCGCTGTGGATGGCCCGCGCGGTTGCGCCGCTGTTCTCGCTCTGGGCGAAGATGTGCAAAAAGCGCCCGCTGTACACCGCCTATTCCCTGTACACGCTGGGCACGCGCGACCGCTTTTCCCACGACAAGGCGACCAGCGAACTGGGCTATCGCCCGCGCGATCTGCGCGACACCATTGACGATACCGTTGCATGGCTGCAGACGCGCGCGCTCAAAGCGCACCGTACCGCAACCGTCGCTCCCTGAGCATTCTGTAAAAAGAGAAAGCGCCGGAATCCCTCGGGATTCCGGCGCTGTTTTGCGTTTTTACGGCGTTACGCCTGTGGTTCGGCCTGCGGCCCTTCTTTGGCGTCGGGCCGTTCCCCTTCTTCTGGCGGCTGTTCCGCGGGCGCCGGCGCATCGATCGCGCGATGCAGCGTAAAGGTGAAGGTCGTCCCTTCGCCCACGACGCTCTGCACCCAGATCTTTTCGCCCATCAGCGACATGATCTCGCTGGCAATCGACAGCCCCAAGCCGGTGCCGCCGCCGCTGTGCGACTTCTCCGCCTTGTAAAAGCGGTCAAACACGTACGGCAGATCCTCTCTGGCGATGCCGCAGCCGGTATCCTGTACGTGCACGCGCACACACGTCTCGTCCCAATCCACAAACACGCGGACGGTGCCCTCTTCCTCGGTGAATTTGAACGCATTGTCCAGCAGCACCACCAGCACCTGCTCCACCCGGTCGCCATTGGTGTACACGGGCGGGCATTCCGGCCTGCGATCCACCTCAAAGTGGATGTCCAGATCGTCGGCCATGTTGGCGTAGCGCAGTTGCACGTCCTCGAGCAGTGGCATGAGCTGCAACGTCTCCTTTTGGAATGCCACGCTGCCGCTCTGCAGCCGCGAGAGCTCCAAAAGGTCATTGATCAGGCGCGTCAGGCGCATGCACTCGCGCAGGATATAGCCATAGTAGCGCGCCCGGTCCTCCGGCGTCTTGATCAGGCCGTCGTTGAGCGCCTCGGTCAGTCCGCGCACGGCCGAGAGCGGCGTGCGCAGCTCGTGCGAGACGTTGGCCACATAGTCGCGGCGCGTCTGCTCCAGCCGTTCCGACTCTGTGATATCATGGAACAGCGCCACCACGCCCTGGCACGCGCCCGTCTCATTCTGGATGGGGGAGGCGATCATGCGCACGATGCGCGTGGGCGTCTGTATGTGCCGCACCAGCTGCTGCTGCGTCTGCGACACGCCGGTCAATTCGTCCATCAGCTGCTCATCGCTCTGCCTGAGCGCCTCGCGCAGCGCGTCAAACGCGCCCTGCGGGGTGTCGAACAGCTCGTACATCGCGGGGTTGGTGTGCGTGATCTCGCCCAGCGCGTTGGTGGCCAGGATGCCCTCGGCCAGCCCGTCCAGCACCTGCCGCAGCCGGTTGCGCTCGACCGTCAGCGCGCGCACGGTATCGCCCAGCCGTTCGGCCAGGTAGTTGAACGCATGCGCCAGTTCACCGATCTCGCCCCGGCTGTCCTCATCGGCACGGGCGGAAAAATCGCCCCTGGCCATGGACAGCGCCACGTCCCGCATCTGGCGGATGGGCTGCGTCATGCGGCGCACGGCCAGGTACGCCGGGATAAACAGCATCAGGTACACCGTCAGGATGCTGAAGATCAGCACCTTGTTGAGCGACTGCAGCGGCGCGCGCAGAATGGACATGGGCGTGGTCAGCACCACCACGGCGTCGACCCGCTCGTCCACCACCACCGGCACGCCCACCGACAGGTACTCCGTAGACTCGCCCTCGGCCCTGTTGTGATCCACCACTTCCTCGCCGCTGCTGAGCACCTTTTGCGCCGTAGGTGAGACCAGGTCGATCATGAACTGGCTGTTGGCCCTGTGCGAAAACCCCTCGCCCATCTCCAGCGAACAGATGATCATCTCGCCTTCGGCATTGTAGATCTGCAACTGCGCCTTGGAGAGCGTGCCGGAAAATGCGATCGCGCTCTGGAAGTCGCGCAGCGTGCGCTCCCCTGCCGAATACTGGCGATAGTATTCGGCCACCATCTCTGCGCGAGGCAAAATTTCGCCCGCCTTTTCCCTGGCAAAGACGGGCGCGGAAGTGAGTATGTAAATTGTACCGGTGACCACCGTGGTGGCCACCACCGTCACCAGCAGCAGCAGGTAGATGCGCCGCAGCAGGCTGCTCTTATGGCGTTTCATTGTGTCACTTCAAACTTGTAGCCGACGCCGTAGATGGTGCGAATGCGCCAGTTGACGCCCTCCTGCGGCAGCTTGTGGCGGATGCGCTTGATCTGCGTGTCCACCGTGCGGGTATCGCCAAAGTAGTCATAGCCCCATACGCGCGCAAGGATCTGCTCGCGGTCAAACACCTGCCCCACGTGCGAGGCCAGCAGGTGCAGGATCTCCACCTCTTTGGGGGTGCAGGGCACCACCTCGCCCTTGACCTTGACCTCGTAGTGATTGAGGTTGACCTCCAGGCCGTCAAAGCGCAACACCGGCGTCGTCTCTTCCGGGCTCTCCCCCGTGCGGCGCAGCACTGCCTTGATGCGCGCCACCGCTTCGCGCGGCGAGAAGGGCTTGACCATGTAGTCGTCTGCGCCCAACTCCAGGCCGACGATGCGATCGATCTCCTCCCCCTTTGCCGTGAGCATGATGATGGGCACGCGGCTGGTCTTGCGCACTTCGCGGCACACGTCGGTACCGCTCATCTTGGGCATCATCAGGTCCAGCACGATCAGGTCGGGCTGTTCATCCTGTGCCATTTTGAGCGCCTGCTCGCCATCGTACGCCGAGATGTGCGAAAACCCTTCGGAATCCAGGTATACGCCCAGCGTCTCATGCACCATGGGCTGATCGTCACAGATTAAAATCAATGGTGTCTGTGCCATTTGCACGACCTCCTCTTCGCATAGTCGTTTCATTTTTCTTTAATTATAAACGCCCCCCATACGCGCTGCAACGGTCAATTGTTTTGTGCCACCATTGTTGCGATTGGCGCCAAAAAACCGTCATCTTCTCTGCGGCGGCACCGTGCCGCGCTTCTGCACGGTTTACGCACTCTTAACCAAACGTCCGCAAATCTTCACACACACACAACACAACGCACACGCGTTTTTAACAAAGTCCCTGTATGCTTCAAGCGTAGAAATCAAAAGGAGTGAACATCCAATGATCAAACGTAAATTCTCCGTATGTATGGGTTTGGCATTGAGCGCACTGCTGGTCTTCGCCGGTTGCGGCGGCGGTGGCGGTGACCAGGCTGGCGGCGGCGCCACGACCTCGCCGGACGGCGCCACGGGCAGCACCACCATCATGGTGGAAGGCTCCACCTCGGTCGATCCGCTCATGCAGATTTTGCGCGACCGCTACACGGCCCAGAACGGCAATGTGCAGATTGAAATCACGGCCAACGGTTCGGGCAACGGCATCTCGGCTGCGATGAAAGGCACGACCGACATCGGCATGTCCTCGCGCAACCTGGCCGAAGACGAGACCGGCCTGACCGCGACGGTGATCGCGCACGACGGTATCGCCGTGGTCGTCAACTCCGAAAACCCCGTCACCAGCCTGACGCAGGAGCAGCTGACCCAGATCTACAAGGGCGAGATTCGCAACTGGAGCGAAGTGGGCGGCCCGGATGCCGAAATCAACCTCGTCATCCGCGATGCTGAATCCGGCACCCGCAGCGCATTTGAAGAAATCCTGAGCCTGGCCGACGACTCCGGCACGCTGGTGGACGAAGCCAACGCCGTGGTCATGGATGCCACCAGCGGCGTCATCCAGACCGTCCGCGGCAACGCAAATGCCATCGGCTACATCTCCTTCGGCTCCATGTCGGATGACGTCAAAGCCATCGCGGTGGACGGCGTCGCCTGCTCGGCCGAGACGGTCAAAGACGGCACCTACGCCATCTCCCGTCCGTTCATCCTGGTCACCCAGGAGGGCGAAGTGAAGCCCGAAGTACAAGCGTTCATCGACTACATTCTCAGCGATGAGGGTCAGCAGATCGTCACCGACGAGAAGTACGTGTCCGTCAACTAATCCCCTCCCCTCTTCAAAGGCACCGCGCACCCCGTGCGGTGCCTTTTGTCATGTGTAAAAAGGGCCGCCCGCTGCATTTGCAACACCCGTATGCACTGGCCCTGTTTCGTCCTTGTGTGCGCGCACAAAAACGGCTAAAATGAAATTATCAGATGAATCACCGGGAGGAACCGCTCATGCAAGAACCCAAAAAAGGACGCGTCCATTGGAGCGTGGTGATCCTGGCCTCCATTTTCTTCCTGTGTGCCGGTACGGCGCTGGGCATGTTCGTATTGCCGGGGCTGTTTGACAAGCAGGCCCAACCGGCCGATGGCCCGGCGGCGACGGCCACTGCACAGCCCACACCGTCACCCGAGGCATCGGCCCCCGCCTCTCCTAATCCAGAGGAGCTGGAAACGACGCTGCAGGCGCACGAGGCCATCCAGGCCGCCAAGTCGGCCAGCGTCACCGTCACCGCGCAATTCGGCAGGAGTACGCGCACCGGCAGCGGCGTCATCGTACAGGCGGATGGCAAGATCGTCACCAGCGCGCAGCTGATCGACAATGCAGCGGGCGTAACGGTGACATTGGACGGTCAGACACAGGCATTGCCGGCACAGGTCGTCATGAGCGATGCCGTGAGCGATCTCGCGCTGCTCTCGATACAGGCAGAGGGGCTGCCCACCATCACTTGGGGCGATTCGGCACAGGTGCAGCTGGGGGATGCCGTCTTTGCCATCGGCACGCCGGCCGCATCCTACCCCAACACGCTCTCTTCCGGCATCGTCAGCGGACTGAACCGGCAGGTCAGCGTGCGCGGGCAGCTGCAGACGTTCCTGCAGACCAACGCTGCGGTGGCAGACGGTTCCCTGGGCGGCGGGCTGTTTGACCAGCAGGGGGCGTGCATCGGCCTTGTCAGTTACAAGGAGCATCAGGACGGCTATGACGCGCAGGGCAATCCGCAGGCGGCCGAAGGCATCGCGCTGGTGTTGCCCAGCGATATCGCAAAGCCGCTCATCGACGCCATGCTGGGCGGGCAGGCCGTTGCGCGGCCGACGCTGCAGCTCACCGCGGTCACGCTTTCGCCGGAGCGCGCCGCGGCGCTGGGGATCTCCGGCGGCGTATACGTACAGCAGGTTGCACAGGGCGGCGCAGCACATCTGGCCGGCTTGCAGGCAGGCGATGTGATCACTGCCATTGGTGGCACGAGCGTCACAACGTTGGAGCAACTGCAATCCATGGTCGCCATGTTTGACGTAGATCAGGACGTGGTCCTGGACGTGCGGCGGGGCGATACCTCGCTGCAGCTGGCCGTGCGCATTGCAAACGAGGGAGCGCCTGCCGCTACGGCGGCGCCCACCGCCACGCCTGTGCCCAGCGCTTCCCCCACGCCGACACCGAGCCCCTCCCCAGCAGCCACTGCATCGCCCGAAGCCACGCCGGATGTGCGCGATGCACGCATCGCTCGCCCCGTGCTGTCGCTGCTGCGCGGCCACATTTTGTGGATTTGAGTTCACCTCCAACCCATCAAAACAACGCGAAAGGGTGTTGCGCTTCAAAAGCCGTCAACACCCTTTCTCTTTTCCCGTATCCTAGAATGGCAGAATCTGGTGGGATGCAGCGATGGTGTAACGCATCCCGTCTCCCAAGCAACATTTCCCTGCCCATGCAGGCCGTATGGGCGGCCTGCCCGCCCCGCCACGGGCGCTTACGCGCGGCCGTGCATGGCTTTTTTGCATTCCCGCTTTCCAATTTCCCCGCAAAGATGCTATAATCATAGACGGTTCACAGGCGTACAGGCCGTGACTGCACCGTTTGGCGCAGCTTCACGCGTTTTGTTGCGCTTTGCTTTGGAGCTTTCCAGGCGGCCCGCACTTTACGAGAGAAAGGGAGTTTCCCCATGACAAAATGCATTGGTACCGTTGTGCGCGGCGTGCGTGCGCCCATCGTCCGCGAGGGGGACGATATCGTATCCATCGTCGTCGATTCCGTATTGGCCGCAGCCAAGGAGGCGAACATCGCCTTTGGCGAGCGGGATATCGTCGCTGTGACGGAGGCGGTCGTCGCCCGTGCGCAGGGCAACTATGCCGAGGTGGACGCCATCGCGCAGGACGTGCGCCACAAGTACCCGCAGGGCCACATCGGCGTGCTGTTTCCCATCCTCAGCCGCAACCGGTTCGCCATCTGCCTGCGGGGCATTGCGCGTGGCGCCAGCAAGATTACGCTGATGCTCAGCTACCCCTCCGACGAGGTGGGCAACCATCTGGTGGATTTGGATCTGCTGGATGAAAAGGGCATCGACCCGTATACCGACGTGCTGTCGCTTGCGCAGTATCGCGCGGCGTTTGGCAGCATTGAGCACCCGTTTACCGGTGTGGATTACGTGACCTATTACACCGACCTCATCCGCGAAGAGGGAGCGGAGGTGGACGTGGTGTTTGCCAACAACCCCCGCGCCATTGTCGACTATACCCCGCACGTGCTGTGTTGTGACATCCACACGCGCGCGCGCACCAAGCGGCTGCTCAAGGCCGCGGGCGCGCAGACGGTGTACGGGCTGGACGATCTGCTCACCCAGAGCATCGATGGCAGCGGCTTCAACCCGCAATACGGCCTTCTGGGTTCCAACAAGGCCACAGAGCACTCGGTCAAGCTGTTCCCGCGCGAATGCCAGCCCGTGGTGGATGCGATCGCGCAAAAGCTCCATGCCGCCACCGGACGGCAGGTGGAAGTGATGGTGTATGGCGACGGCGCGTTCAAGGACCCTGTGGGCAAGATCTGGGAGCTGGCCGACCCGGTCGTCTCCCCCGCGTTTACCCAGGGGCTCAACGGCACGCCCAATGAGCTCAAGCTCAAGTATCTGGCCGACAACGACTTTGCCGACCTTTCGGGCGAAGATCTGCGCCACGCCATCGAGCAGTCCATTGCCAAGAAGGACAAGGACCTCAAGGGCACCATGTCGACACAGGGCACGACGCCCAGAAGGCTGACGGACCTGATCGGTTCGCTGTGCGATCTGACCTCGGGCAGCGGCGACAAGGGCACGCCCATCGTGTGGATTCAGGGTTACTTTACCAACTATGCACAGTGAGCGCCGCACCGGGGCGCATCCAAGAAAGAGGGGAGAGGCTTAGGGCCTCTCCCCTCTTTCTTTGCAATGGACTGCGTACGGTTACCGCTGGCGGCTGCAGGCCGGGTGCGGCAGATCGTCCACATCCACGTCATAGGTCGTATCCATCCAGATATAGTGGCAGCCCAGCGCGCGGCAATGCCGCAGGTTGTGCGCATTTTCCCGAATGAGCGCGTCCATTTGGATTTCATCCGGCTGGATGCGCTGCTCGATCACACAGGCGTGATGGCGGATGGCGTCCAGGTGATTGCGGATGTACGCCTCGCTGAAGATCAGGCATACGTACTGCAGCTGCGCCCGCACAGCGGGCGGAACATACCGCTTGTAATCAAAGGGGATATAGCACCCTTCGATCACCAGGTCCTGCCCATTTTCCACCGCCGTACACAGGATTCCCACCGCAATCGGCCACAGCAGCTGCGTGAGCGCCTCATCGCTGCTGCACGGCGTCAGCTGCGTCATCCCGCTGCGGATCAACCCCATCTTCAGGTGATCGAGCGACAGGTACGGCACGTGCTGCGCCTCCAGCACGCGCTGTGCCAGGCGCGTCTTGCCGGTATGCGTCCCGCCGGCAATCAACGTCACCATCTCGGCTCCCCCCCTCTGTGCAAGGGCTGTACTACGCCAATTCGCGCCCCATCAATACGCCCATCACCGATGCCATCATCAGCCCGCGCGTCCAACCGCTGGAGTCGCCCAGGCAGTGCAACCCCTTGATGTTGGTCGCAAAATGGGTGTCCATCTTGACGCGGTTGCTGTAGAACTTCAGCTCCGGCGAATACAGCAGCGTCTCGTAGCTGGCAAAGCCCGGTACCACCTGATCCATGGCCTGGATGAAGTGGATGATGTTCATCATCGCCCGGTACGGCATGGCCGCGGTGATGTCGCCCGCCACCGCGTCCGGGATGGTGGGCTTGACGTTGGACTGGCTGAGCTCTTTGGGCCAGGTGCGCTTGCCGTCGAGGATATCGCCGTAGCGCTGCACCAGGATTTGCCCATTGGCCAGCATATTGGTCAGTTCGCCCACCTTCTGCGCATAGGCAATGGGCTGGTTGAACGGCTCGGTAAAGTTGTGCGAGACCAGGATGGCCAGGTTGGTGTTGTTGGACTTCACATCCTTATACGAATGGCCGTTGACCACCGCAAGGTCGTTGTCGTAATTCTCCTGGCTGACAAACCCGCCCGGATTCTGGCAGAACGTGCGCACTTTGTTCTTAAACGGCGCCGGGTAGCCAATCAGCTTGGACTCGTACAGCACCTGATTGACCTCGTCCATGATCTCGTTGCGCACCTCGACGCGCACGCCGATGTCCACCGTGCCGGGCTGGTGCGCAATCTGGTGCTCCTCGCAGATCTTTTCCAGCCAGTCCGCGCCTTTGCGCCCGGTGGCCACGACCACGTCGGTGGCGAACAGCTCGGTCTCCGGCCCGCTCTGATGCGAGTCCTGCACGCGCACGCCCACGCACGCGCCGTCCTTGAGGATCAGGTCGTTGCACGCCGTGTCAAAGCGCATCTCCACCCCGTGCGCGAGCAGGTACTGCTCGATGTCGAAGTACAGCTGTTGCGCCTTTTCCGTGCCCAGGTGCCGAATGGGGCAATCCACCAGCTTGAGCCCGCTCTTGATGGCGCGCTTTCGAATCTCCTTGACCTTTTCGCTCTGCCCGATGCCCTCCACCTTTTCGTCCGCTCCGAACTCGAGGTAGATCTGATCGGTATAGTGGATGGTCTCCTGCACCCGCTCGCTGCCGATCAGCATCGGCAGATCGCCGCCCACCTCGTAGCTGAGCGAGAGCTTCCCATCCGAAAAGGCGCCCGCGCCCGAAAAGCCCGTGGTGATGTGGCAGTACGGCTTGCAGTTGACACACTGCCGCGTCTTCTGTTTGGGGCAGGCGCGCTTTTCCACCGGCTTGCCCTTCTCCACGATCAGAATGCGCTTGTCCGTGCCTCTTTTGATCATCTCCAGCGCTGTAAAGATGCCGGACGGGCCCGCGCCCACGATGATCAGGTCATATCGTTGCATTGCATACACCTCTCTTTTGCATGGGGATATGGCATCAAAAAACCAACGTCCACAAAATCCTCAGACGAACCGGCCTTGGCACGCAAAGCCCCATCGACGGCGATTTGGGTCGTTGGCAGAGACATTCAACCGATTGCAGATGGGATCGATCTCCCCCTATCCTTTTATCAACATAACAAAAAACCGGGCCCGTGTCAAATACGGGCCCGGCGCCCTGCGCCCTACACGCGCCGGTATTTCCACACGCCCACGTGGTCTTTGGGCACGTTGCCCACGTCCCCGATGTAGACGCTGCCTTCCCCGTCCACGCAGATGTCGTGCGCCGCGCGCGTCTTCTGGTAGGCCCGGCCGGCGATGCCGTTGTCAAAGAACGCCAGTTCCCTGCCCTCCAACGTCAGGATGCGAAAGCCGGCAGGGGAGCCGTCAAACGCCGGCGTCTCCAGCGACTCGCACACGTACAGCAGCCCGTCGGGCCCCAGCACCAGGTGCGAGGGGTACAGCGTAAACGTCCACTGCTCGAGGAAGTGGCCCGTGAGGTCAAACAGCTGGATGCGCTTGTTGTCGCGGTCGGCCACGTACACCACGTCATTGGGGCCAACCAATACGCCGTGCGGGATGTGAAACTGCCCGGGCCGCACGCCCGGCTCGCCCCAACTCTGCACATACGCGCCATCCTTGGTGAAGCGGTGAATGCGGCTGTTGCCGTATCCGTCCGAAACGTACAGATCGCCGCTCCTAGGCGCCACGGCCAGATTGGTCGGCGCAAAGAACGGCCCCGCCCCGCGTTTGACGGTGCGGTAGTCCGGCATCTCGTGCATGGGCTTGTACTCCGCCCCGGTATCCGAGGGATGGCCGCGCCGCCCCAGCGTCAACACCAGCTTGCCGTGCTTGTCAAACTTGTACACCATGTGCCCGCCGCTGTCCACACAGTAGAAGTTGTCGTCCGCATCCACCGTCGCACCGTGCGGCGTGTCAAACAGCGAAGCGTCCCAGCTCTCCAGCAGCTGCCCGTCCCTGTCCGCAATCAGCACCGGCCGGTCGCTGCGGCTGAGCAGGTACACCCGGCCCTGCGAGTCGCAGCTCAGCCCCGAAATGCGGCTGAGGCCGGATTGGGAATCCTCCCAATCCGCCAGGTTGTGCCCCCAGCCCTCGACCAGGCGAAAGTGAAATTCGCCGCTGCCAAATTCGATCATCCTGCATCCCTCCCGATTCAGGTCGTTCGAAAGCGGTGCCAAGCACCCTGCACCCTACACGCGCCGGTATTTGGAGATGCCGAAGAATCCCTCTGGCACCTTGCCCACGTACCCCAGGTAGATGCTGCCCTCGGAATCGATGCACATGGCGTGCCCGGCGCGGTACGGTTTGCCGGGCTGGGCGCCCACGCCGTTGTCCAGCAGCGCCACCTGCTTGCCCTCCAGCGTCAGGATGCGGATGGCCGAGGGCGAGCCGTCAAACACGTCGGTCTGCTTGCACTCGCACACGTACATCAGCCCATCGCGCCCCAGGATCATGTGCGAGGGGCGGAAGAGGAACGTCCACTCCTCCAAAAAGTGTCCAAACAGATCAAACAGCTGGATGCGCCCGTTCTCGCGGTCGGCCACGTACACCACGTCGTTGGGGCCGACCAGAATGCCGTGCGGCATGTGGAATTGCCCGGGGCCAACGCCCGGCTCGCCCCAGCTCTGTACGTACGCGCCGCTCTTGGTAAAGCGGTGCACGCGGCAGTTGCCGTACCCGTCCGAGATGTACAGGTCGCCGTTCTTGGGCGCGATGGCCAGATTGGTCGGCGCGTGGAACGGCCCGGCCGCGCGCTTGATCGTGCGGTAGTCCGGCATCTCGTGCATGGGCTTGTAATCCGCGCCGGTATCCGAGGGATGGCCGCGCCGCCCCAGCGTCAACACCAGCTTGCCGTGCTTGTCAAACTTGTGCACCATGTGCCCTTCCACATCCACGCAGAAGAAGTTGCCGTCGTCATCGATCGTCGCGCCGTGCGGCGTGTCGAACAGCCCCTCGCCCCACTGCTCCAGCAGATTCCCGTCCTTGTCGGTGATAAGAATCGGCCTGTCGCTGCGGGTGAGCCAGTAGATGCGGTCGTCCTTGTCCGCCCCCAGGCCGGAGACCTTGCGCAGGCCCCAGGAAGAGTCGTCCCAATCGGCCAGTTGCTCGCCCCAGCCCTCGACGCGCTCGTAGCGGAAATCGCCCTCGCCGTAGATCATGTGTCTTTACCCCCTTTGTCTTGTATCCATTTCTCCCTCTCTGCGCCGTCTGCGCAGTCCATATGGTTTCATTGTAAAACAAACGAAAGCGGCTGTGCAAGCCGTTCCCCAGGCGATATAATGAGAGCGATAAAGGAGCGAACACATGAGACAGATGGAAATCCTGGCCCCCGTAGGGGGGCAGCAGCAATTGATCGCCGCCGTGCGCTGCGGCGCCAACGCCGTCTATCTGGGCACACAGGGGTTCAACGCCCGCCGCAACGCCGAAAACTTTGACGCAGACGCGCTGCGCGAGGCCGTGCGCTACTGCCACGCGCGCGACGTCAAGGTGTACGTGACCGTCAACACGCTCGTCACCGATGCGGAATTGCCTCGGCTCGTGGACGAATTGCGCCTGATTGCCGATAGCGGCGCCGACGCCCTGATCGTGCAGGACCTGGCCGTCGCACAACTGGCCAAGGCGGTTTGCCCGTCGCTGGCGCTGCACGGCTCCACGCAGATGAGCGTGCACAACCTGGCGGGCGCAAAGGCACTGGAGGCGCTGGGCTTTGCGCGCGTCGTACTCGCGCGCGAGCTGACGGCGCAGGAGATCGCCGCCGTACACCGCGGCACTTCGCTGGAGCTGGAGGTGTTCGTGCACGGCGCGCTGTGCATGAGCGTGTCCGGCCAATGCTATATGAGTGCCTTTCTGGGCGGCCGCAGCGGCAACCGCGGGCTGTGCGCAGGCCCGTGCCGCCTGCCGTTTTCGGCCGCACGGTGCCCGCGCGAGGGCGATTTT
>DXZF01000374.1 GCA_019415425.1 Bacillota bacterium
GGCGTGGCGCAGGCGCTTTCGCTCAAAAATGGACAGGTGTTCTGGCCGGTGCGCATTGCGCTGACCGGTCTGCAGGTGACCCCGGGCGGAGCGGATGAGGCTGCGACGTTGCTGGGGCAGGCGGAGGCGCTGCGGCGGCTGTGCGTAGCGGAAGAAAAACTCAAAGGGGAATTGGCGGATGCGTAAGGGAAGAAAGATCGCCGTTTTGCTGGCGTTGATGGTGATGGCGCTGGGGTTTGCCGGATGCAAGCGGCAGACGCCGGGCGTGGATGCGGGCACGTTTACCGTGCAGATGCCGGGCACGCCGCAAAAGAGTACACAGCAGCTGCCGCTCAACTTGCTGGATATCGGCATCGACAGTTCGCTGACCATGACGGTCGTCGAATCACAGGTCGAAAATCAAAACTATGTGGCCCTGAGCGTGGACTGGCGCGAAGCGGTCGCCTCGCTCAAACAGGTATACGGCGAGAATTTCAACGTCAGCGGTTTTTACAACGCCGTCATCGACAACTGCGTGCAGCTGCTCATGCTGGGCGCCAATGTCAGCGAGGGACGGGAGATTGAGGTCGACGGGCAGGCCGGCAAGGCCTACACGTTCATGATCGCGGCCAACGCCGAAGCGGATCCGCCGATCGAAAAGACGGTGCAGGGCGAGTACTACGTGTATACCAACGAGAACATGTTGATGATGACGGTCTATTATGCCGAGGAAAGTGCGTATGACCAGCGGGCCATGCGCAGCTTCCACGAGTCGCTGCAGATCAACGCGCAGTGAGCGGACTTTTATGGAGAAAGGGCGCCGGAAAGTTTCCGGCGCCCTTTTGTTTGCGGTATCTTCAGGCCGATTTGCGGCGGCGTCTGGTATGCTGCTGGGTCTGTACGCAAAGGGCCGTGACCTCGGCCGGCGCCTGCTGCTTGGCGCGCTCGTCCATCACCACATACACAAACAGGCCGGACAGCACCACGGCGCCGCCAAGCAATACCTGTACGCTGGGGACTTCCCCCAACAGCACAAAACTGGTCAGCGCTGAGAAGATGGGGCCGCTGAGCGAAAGCATCGACACGCTGGCGGGCTTTAAGAACCGTACAGCCCAGATCGGCACGATCTGGCTGATCAAAGTGCCACAGACGACCATCACGCCCAGGAGCAGCCACGCGTTGCGCGGGAAGGGGCCCATGCTGGCCTGCGCCACAGCACACGGCACATAGGCACAGGCAGCGCAGACGGTAAACACCAACGTCATGATGGTGATGGCGGAAATCTGTGTGCTCCCGGTACGCATCCTGCGGCTGATCAGCAGGAAGAACGTATAGCACAGCGCGGAGGTGGTCATCAGAATCACCCCCAGTGGATTGGCGCCGCCCGTACCGCTGCTCAACCCGACGATCAACAGGCCGCATACGCAAATGCCCACGCCCAGCAGTGGGGGTAGCGACGTCTTTTCTCCATACAGCAGATAGCTGAACAGCAGAATGAACACGGGGCTGGAGTTGGAGAGGATGTTGAGCACAAACGTGCCGGTTCCGTTGAGCGCATACGCCCAGGAGAGCAGATCCGCCCCGCGCAGCACGCCCAACAACAGCAGCATGCCCATCAGCCGCCGGCTGCGAAATACCGTTGCAAGCTCCTGGCGCAGCGCCGGTACGCACAGGCAGTACGCCCACAGCACTGCGGACGTGAGCACCATGCGGAAAAAGGTGATGTTGTCACTGGTCAGGCCCACGTCCATCCGCATGATGAGCTTAAAGGAGGGAGAGAAGAGCGTACCCAAAAAGATCGAGGCGAGCATGGCCGCGTAATACACACGCGTTTTGGATTTTGGCTGCATGGTTGTCTCCTCAGAAAAAGGGAATCAGTCTCCGTTTTGGGGTTGCACAGGCGCCGTGGTTACGGGTTGCGCCGCTTGCGCTTGCTGTGCGGCGGCCGTGTGCTCTTTTTGCTGCACCACAATGTAGTACGCAAGGCCTGCGAGGATGGCCACACCGCCGATCACCGTGGGGATGGACGGCACTTCGCCAAACATGAAATAGGCCTCTACCGCTGTCAACGTCACGCCGCACAAATTCAGCAGCGAATAGGTGGACGGCGGCATGAACTTCATGCTCCATACCGGCATGCTCTGTGGCCACAGCGTGCAGAAGTAACAGATCAACAGGATCAAACCGATCACCGGCAGGGACGGGAGCGGGAACAGCGGTACGCGCAGTGCCAGACATACGATCAGCTGTAACCCCGCAGCAATGGAAAACAACACGAACATCAACGTCATCAGCGAGTAGTCGCCGCGCAGTTTGCGGCTGATGATCAGGTACGTTGCAAAGGAGATGGCCGCAATCGTCGGCAGAACCAGCCCGCCGATATTGCCGATGCTGCCCGAGGCAAACATCTCGCTACAGCCGATGACCAGCACGCCGCCAATGCAGATTCCCAC
Organism: Bacillota bacterium; assembly: GCA_019415425.1. GTDB lineage: Bacteria > Bacillota > Clostridia > Christensenellales > QAND01 > Allochristensenella. Next base: position 2,433 of record DXZF01000374.1, read on the forward strand.
GCCAATCATCGAGCGCTTGCTCACCTTTTCGTGCAAGAAAATGTACGATAGCGCGATCACGAAGATGGGCGAGAGGTTGTTGATGGTATTGTATACGAACACCGGCGCCAGCTTGAGGCCAAAGGCCGCGCACAAAAACAGCAACTGCTTGCAGACGCCCAACGACACCAGCGGCCAGGCATTGCGGAAGGAAGAGAAACCGTGTTTAAGTTCCTCGCGGTACTGCTTCTTGCGCAGCGTCAGCGGTGCAAGCGTGAGTGAGACCAGAAACAGGCGGTAAAAGGTGACCGCCTCACTGCTCACGCCGTGCGAGAGGATGAGCTTGAGGAGCGGCTGTGTAAATGTGCCGCAGAAAATGGCGGCTCCGATAAAGGTGTAGACCTGCCACATCGGCCGTTGCTTCTCCCTGACAGATGCGTTGGACTGCATGTTGAATTCCTCCATGAAAAAAATTCAAAACGGCATACGCCATCTTTCACTTTCGGAAAACGAGCATAGCGTAGCACTTTGCCTATCAAAATACAATAGCCAAAACCATCAATTTCAGGGAATGGAGAAAAAAACAGGGTACAAGAGCAGGAAATGGCAAAAACGGCGCGCGTGCAAAGCGTTCCGTGGTACAATCAAGTGCCAGGGGCCAACGATGCAAGGCTGGAAGAGGTGATAAAGATGCCCATACGCCCTTTGCGGCAGACGGACCTGGACGCGGTGATGCGCCTGTGGCTTGCCGCCAATACCGAGGCGCACGCGTTCATCCCCGGCAGCTATTGGGAAAGCCATGTGTCACAGGTGCGCCAGGCGCTTTTGCACGCGCATGTACGGGTGTACGAACAGGGCGGGCAAATCTGTGGGATGATCGGCCTGCAGCAGGACTACATAGCGGGTTTGTTCGTTCAAAGGGAGTGGCGCTCACACGGCATTGGGCACGCGCTCCTGCAGGCGGTCAAGGCCGGCCATCAGACGCTGACGCTTTCGGTCTACCGGCAAAATCAGGGCGCTGTGCGGTTTTACCGGCGCGAGGGGTTTGACATCGTATGCATGCAGCCGGATTCGGATACCGGGGCAGATGCATACCACATGGCGTGGCGGCGGCCTGCACCTCCATCGGACTGAACAAAGGCCCTACGGTTGTTCCGTAGGGCCTTTTGCGTATGCGGTGTAGATGTCAGGAAGACTCTTTTTGCGCAGCTTGTTCGCTTTGTTCGCTTCGCAATGCCTCTTGCTGCTGCAACTTCAATTCGCGCGCTGCTGCGGTATGCTCTTTTTGCTGCACGATGATGTAGTAGGCAAGGCCTGCAATGATGGACATGCCGCCGATAATGGTGGGAATGGACGGCACCTCGCCAAACATGAAGTATGCCTCCACCGCCGTCAGTGGCACGCCGCACAGATTGAGCAGCGAATACGTCGAAGGCGGCATGAATTTCATGCTCCATACCGGCATGCTCTGCGGCCACAGCGTGCAGAAGTAGCAGATCAGCAAAATCAGCCCGATCACCGGTAGCGGCGGGATGGGCAGCAACTGTACGTGCATGACGAGGCAGATGATAAACTGCAGGACCGCCGCGATGGAAAACAGGATGAACATCAGCGGCATCAATGAGTAGTCGCTGCGCAGCTTGCGGCTGACGATCAGGTAGATGGAAAACGACAGTGCCGCGCACGTGGGCAGGATCAGGCCGCCAAGATTGCCCAAACCGGATTTGAAGATCTCGCTGCCGCCAATGACCAGCACGCCGCAGATACAGATGGCAACGCCTACCATGGAGTGCCTGCTCACCTTCTCGCGCAAGAACAGATAGGACAGTGCAATGACGAAAATCGGGGAGAGGTTGTTGATGGTGTTGTACACGAATACCGGCGTAAAGCGCAGCCCAATGGCGGCGAGCAGAAAGCCCAGCATTTTACATACGCCCAGCACAAACAATAGACCAAAATTGCGCCAGGAGGAAAACCCGTGTTTGAGTTCCTGGCGGTATTCGGGCTTGCGCAGCGCAATGGGCGCCAGCGTCAATGCGACGATGAACAGCCGGTAAAACGTGACGGCTTCGCTCTCAAGCCCATGCGAGAGGATGAGCTTTAAGAGCGGTTGCGTGAATGTGCCGCAAAAGATGGCGACGCCGATGAGCGTGTAAATCTGCCACATCGGCCGTCCCGTAGCGTGGGTTTTACTGGATTCCATATGTTCCCTCCAAATATATAAAGTACAGCATGATGGGCCTTCCTTCCGGCTGCCGGACGGGGAGAACGGCCATTTTTGGAAAAATCGAATACCGGCAGAAAAACAGCAAACCCATTGCAGGCGCAATGGGTTGCCACTTGCATGCGATTATGCGCTACGGCCTTTGGTCTTGATATAGATGGCCAGGCCGACGATCACGGCGCACGCGCCGATCACGGTTGTCATTGTAGGAATTTCGCCCAGCAGCATGTAGGCGTTGATGGCACTGAGCAGCACGGTCAACAAATTCAAGAGCGAATAGGTCGAGGGGCTGATGTACTTCATGCTCCACACCGGCAAACTCTGGGAGAGCAGTGTGCAGCACATGGCCAGTACGAACATCAGCGGCAGTGCGCGCACGGGCAGGGTCAGCGGTACGTCGCTGGTAAGGCAAACCCCAAGATCCATCACCAGCGCGATGGAGAACAGCACGAACATCAGCGTGGGCAAGGAAAGGCCCTGCCGCAGCATGCGGTTGATGATCAGGTAGATGGCGTAACTGAAAGCGGAAACGAGCGCGATGCTCACCCCAAGGATGATTCCCCCGCTGCTCTCCGTGCCCAGCGTGCGCAGGATTTCGCCCGAACCGACGGTAAGCACCCCCAGAAGGCAGATGCCCACGCCGATCAGCGAGCGTTTACTGATGCGCTCTTTGAGAAAGAAGTAGGCCAGCAGGATGACGAATACCGGGTTGAACTGCCAGATCGTGTTGTACACCAGCACCGGCACATACCGGACGCCATAGGCTGCAAACAGAATGCCGATCAGTTTGCACACACCTAAAACCAGTAACATCAGGGTCGTTTTCCTGTCGGAAAAGGCGTGTTTCATCTCATTGCGGTACTTTGGGTTGAAAAAGCAGATCGGCGCCAGACAGACCACGACAATGGCCATGCGGTAAAAGGTGACGGCGGTCCCGTTGACGCCCATGTTCATGGCCACTTTGGTCAGCGTTGTGGTAAAGCTGCCAATGACCATGCCCAAGATGACGATGGCGTACACGCGGGCCAGACGGACGGGTTGTTCTTTCGCTTCGGTTTGGACGGATTGTGCGGCGGCAGCACTCTCCTGCCCCTGGACGGTCGGTTCCATTTCCTGTTGCCGTTTGGCAACGCTCACACGTTCCACGCAAAAAACCTCCTGGCAATGTGCCAAACTGCAAAGGCCGCCGGACGCAGCCGCGCTGCCACCGGCAGCCTTTGCGCTCCCCCCTCTGAACGGCGTGGCGTTTGCAAGCGGGCCCCTCTTGCCGCGTTGCAGATTTTGGAACCACAATTCCGTTCAATATACGAAAACAGTATAGTAAGAATATCATGTTTATATGGTTTGTGCAACGATTTTGCTTAGAAAATGACACTTAAAGACAGTATTGTGAAAAGATAAACATGGCAAAAATGAAAGGGCTGGCCCATTCCAGCGAGAGGTGCCGCAAAAGCGGCACTTCTTTTAAGATGCGGATGGGAGCAGCAGGAGCGGATCGAAGATCTGCTCGCCACGGCGGATTTCAAAGTGGACGTGGGGGCCGGTGCTGTTGCCGGTGCTACCCGAAAGCGCCAACAGTTCGCCCGCCTCGACCGACTGGCCGGCGCGCACGCACAGCTCGCTGTTGTGCGCATACCGCGTGACATACCCGCCGGCATGGGCGACGTCCACACACAAACCGTAACCGCCTTTTTCGCCGGCGAATTGTACCGTACCCGCCGCCGAAGCACACACGCGCGTGCCGGTGGGTACGGCGATGTCGATTCCCTGATGCTCCCTGCCATCACGCATGCCAAAGGGAGAAGAGAGTCTGCCCGAGACCGGCCAGGTAAAGCTGAGCGTGGAGGCGGTGTCTTTCGCATCGGGGTCTGTACCCGTCGCAATGATCTGCACCACGGGTTGACGCAGCACCTGCGGGGTGGAGAGCTGTTCACGCAACAGCGTATCCCCCTCATAGGTATAGGTGCGCGTGCGCTGTGCCAGCCCGTCCTGCCCCTGCTGGCGGATGGCGCTCTCCCCCGCGGGCAACGCGGTATCCTCGACAAATTGGATGGGGAACGGTACGGTGACCTGTTCGGTCACCGTTTCGGTGTGCACGGTGGGCGTTTGCGCCATGGGAAGCGCCAGGTATGCGCCCAAAAGCAGGCAGCCAAAGAGCGCGCACGGAAGAAGGTTGCGCGGCACAATCAGCAGACAGGCGTGCACACGGCGTTTGCGTGCACGCAACGGACGACGATATGGCAAGGTCGTTTCAGGCTCCTTTGATACAAAAGTGATGATACCTATGTATATGAGCGGTATATATCC
>DXZF01000375.1 GCA_019415425.1 Bacillota bacterium
CTACCTGTTCCTTGACCTTCTGCGCGCCAAACACCAGCGGCGAATACGGATAATCCTGCGGCACCGGCAGCGGCGTGGCGTTGGGGTTCTCGATCTTCAAAAATCCGGTGGAAAGGTCGAACAGGCCAATCCCCGCCGCTTTGAGCGTCGGAATCAGCCGGGCCGTTTCAGACGGATCGGGATCGTTGACGCCCATGCGGATGGCGATGAAGAAATCCTTCCCACACGCCTGTACAATCTGCTGTGCAATCTCGCTGGCTACGCGCGCCCGGTTTTCACTGCTGCCACCGTACGCGTCGGTGCGGTGGTTGACCAGCGGTGAAAGCGTCTGGCTCAAAAAATACCCGTGCGCCCCGTGCAGTTCCACGCCGTCATAGCCCGCCTTCTGTGCGCGGATGGCCGCCTCGACAAACATCGTCTCAAACTGGTGAATCTGCTCGACCGTCATCTCCACGCCCTTGAGCGGTACACCCGTCATGTCGCTGTCATAATCGCTGATGCACAGGCGCGGATTCAAATCCTCCTTGGCCGTCACGCCACTGGTTTGAATCTGCACCAGGCACGGCGTCCCCTGCCGGTGAATGACGTCTACAATGCGCTTTTGCCCCTCGATATGTGCGTCGCTCCACAGGCCGCGCTGTTCCGAGCCGCCGTGCTTTTCCTTGACCGTGGTGGATTCCACGATGATCAATCCCGCGCCGCCCTTGGCCGCCTCTTCGTAGTGCTGCACGATGGAATCCGTGACCATGCCGCTCTGTGCCACGCCCGGTTCGCTCTGCCCGTGGCCAAAGGTCGCCATCGGCGGCATCACGATACGGTTCTGCAACTTGAGGCTGCCGATCTGTATCGGTGAAAACAACAACTCCATGCAAAAAACCTCCTTGATGGTCCCATTTTAGCATATATCCATTTGCGCTGTACACTTTGCAGGTGGCAATCGGCGTGTTACAATATCGGCACACGCATCAAAGGAGAAAAACGACATGCAAAATGGTTCTCATCCTATCGTCCGTTCCTCGGTAAAAGCCGGGATCTCGTTTGGCTCCTGCCCGGCGATGATCATTTCCTACACGGCCTGGCGTTCCATTCCCTGGGCCATTTTCCACGGACTGTTGAGCTGGGGATATGTCCTGTATTACTGGATCGTCTATTGAGCTCAATCCTCCGTCTTTCCCCAACCCCTGTTCACGGCAGGAGCGCGCTGCATCGGGCAAGTGCCATCTACCAAAAAAGGACCGTCCCCGCGGTCCTCTTTTGGAAAGCTTCTATTCGGCCAGTTTCTTTTGAATGGCATCGATCAACAGGTCCAAGGTCTGAATGCGCCCGACTTTCTTATCCTGCGAGACGATGATATGCCACGGCGCGTGGCGCGTCGACGTCTTTTGCAGCATCTCGTCCACCGCCTGTTCATAGGCGTCCCATTTTGCACGGTTGCGCCAGTCCTCGTCGGTGATCTTCCACTGTTTGTCGGGCGTATTCTGTCGATCTTCAAAGCGGCGCAGCTGTTCGTCCTTGTCGATCTGCAGCCAGAATTTGATGACAATGGCGCCCCAGTTGGCCAATTCCTTTTCAAACTCGTTGATCTCGTCATAGGCCCGTTGCCATTCGGCCTCGGTGCAAAAGCCCTCCAAC
>DXZF01000376.1 GCA_019415425.1 Bacillota bacterium
CCCTGGTACTTGCCGCCGTTTTCGTTGACCACGCCGCCGTCGTCCAGCACGCGGATCACTTCCAGGTTGTGCCGCTGCCCGACCTCGAAGTCGTTGGGGTCGTGCGCGGGCGTGATCTTGACCGCGCCGGTGCCGAACTCCCTGTCCACGTACGCGTCGGCCACGACCGGGATTTCGCGGCCGACCAGCGGCAGCACGACCGTCTTGCCGACAAGGTGCGCGTAGCGCTCGTCGTCGGGGTGCACGGCGATGGCGGTATCGCCCAGCATGGTCTCGGGGCGCGTGGTGGCCACGATGATGCTGTCCTTTTTATCTTTGCTCTCGTAGCGGATGTGCCACAGGTGCCCGGCCTGGTCCTCGTACTCCACCTCGGCGTCGGAAAGCGCGGTGCGGCAGTGCGGGCACCAGTTGATGATGCGCTGGCCGCGGTAGATCAGGCCCTTTTCGTACAGGCGCACGAACACCTCGTTCACCGCGCGGTTGCACCCCTCGTCCATGGTGAAGCGCTCGCGCGACCAGTCGCACGAACAGCCCATCTTCTTGAGCTGCTCGACGATGCGGCCGCCGTACTTGTCCTTCCACGCCCACGCGCGCTGCAGGAACGCCTCGCGCCCGATGGACTCCTTGGTGAGGCCCTCCTCTTTCATCTCGGCCACGATCTTGGCCTCGGTGGCGATGGCGGCGTGGTCGGTGCCGGGCACCCACAGCGTGGGCACGCCCTGCATGCGCTTTGTGCGGATGAGGATATCCTGCAGCACGTTGTCCAGCGCGTGGCCCATGTGCAGCTGCCCGGTGATGTTGGGCGGCGGGATGACGATCACAAACGGCTTCTGCGCCTTGTCCACCACCGGGGCGAAGCAGTTTTCGTCCATCCACTGTCTGTACAGCCTGTCTTCCACGGCGTGGAAGTCGTAGGTCTTTTGCGGCAATTGTTTTGGCATGGTTGTCGCTCCCTCTCTTGGAATCTCTTTGAAAAATCAAAACGCCGGCCCCGTCCTGCAAAGGACGAAGCCGGCTCCGTGGTACCACCTTTGTTCGGGCGCACACAGCACGCCCCTCGTTGTGCGCATAACGCGCGCCGCGCGGCACGGCTTCCCGTGCGTGCTCCCGGGCGACCTTCCGCGCTCCCCTTTCGCATGCCCGGTCGCCCTTGCAGCCCGTGGGGCGTCCTCTCTGTGGGGTGGGATGGCGCGTACTCCTCCCGTTCATCGCCTGTAAGAGTATTGTACCCGATTGGCGGCGTTTGTCAATCCACCTTGGCGTACACGTCCTCGGGGTTATCGGGATGCTCCTTGAGCTCCTTCAATTGCCGCAGCGCCAGCTGCGTGTAGCGCAGCAGCGCGTAGAACGTCAGCGCCAGGCCGAGGTACAGCACGTACGTGTTCCACGGCTGGATGCCCGGGATGAATGTGAGCGTCACCGCTATGCCCATGCACAGCTGCGCCAGCTTGCCGCAGATCTTGGAGTACACCACCACGTGGAAGCGCAGCATCACGTAGCCGCCGATGACCATCAGCGCCTCTTTGCCCACCACCAGCGCCACAAAGACCCAGCTGATGGTGCCGCTCTCCACAAAGCAGACGAGCGCGGAGATGGTCATGAGCTTGTCGGCCACGGGGTCGGCCAGCCGGCCAAAGTTGCTGATGGCGTCGTACTTGCGCGCGATGTAGCCATCCAACAGGTCGGTCGCATTGGCCACCATGAAGATCACCATCGCAAAATAGCGCTCCGGCAACACCCAGTGCGGCCGGTAAAACGCGTATACAAACAGCGGAATCATCAACAGCCGCAGCACCGTCAACAGGTTGGGCACTCGTTTGATAAAGGGCTTTTTCATCACTTTTCGCATCCTCGGTTTTGTCGCTTGGGGAATCCAATCTATTTTACATACTTTCGCCAGATTCCGCAACGCTTATCCGCCCAGCGCACCGCGCGGGCCGGGCAACGGGCGGCGCACGGCGCGCGCCGGGGCCCCTGTACCCCGTTATAGCAGCGGATTTTCTACTTTTTTACTATCATTTGGTCGTAAATTGCCGCCCGCGCACCGCGCCTGTGGTAGGCTGATCCCAACTTCTGCACAGCCGAAAGGAGCCCATCGCCATGCCCTACACGCCCCTCTCTTTCATCTCCGTGCGCCTGGCAACCCCGCTGTACGAAAAGCTGCGGTACATCGCACAATACGAGGGGCGCAGCATCAACGGGCAGCTGCGGTACGAGGCGCTGTGCCGCATCCGCGCGTTTGAGGCGCAGCACGGGCGCATCACGCCGCAGCAACTGCGCCAAAATGACCCGACCGGGTAGCGCCGATCGCAGCGGCCACCCAAAAGCGCCCCGGGCGGCTTGCACCGCAGCGGGGCGCATGCATTTTGCAAGCAAATGCGGACGCATTTGCGCCATGGGATTCCAAAGGGTGCAAACCCTTTGGCGGGAACCGGAGCCGACTGCCGCCGGTGGCGGAT
>DXZF01000377.1 GCA_019415425.1 Bacillota bacterium
TATTTCCCGTTCACTTGGCATAGGTTAGTATTTTCGTAATACTTCTTTATGCTCCTCTGCCATTGTGCTACGGCGACTTTTCCCTTTATTGGATTTTGGTGCACCGGCCTCGCGTTCGACCTCATACCCTCCAGCAGCTCAACCCGCTTGTCCCGGTCTACTTCGCAGCGGCCAAATGCCCGCGTACCGCTTCCACACGGCCCGCGTACAGAATCAATAATCCAGCTCTTTTTTCTTGAGCAGCGATTCGACGATGGCCGAGACCAGCGCGTAGATGACCGCCACCGCCGGCACGCCTAAAATCATGCCCGGGATGCCAAACAGCCCGCCGCCGACCACCACGCCGACCAGTACCCAGAACGCCGGCAGGCCCATCTTGCTGCCCATCAGCTTGGGCGAAAGGATATTGCCCTCCGCTTGCTGAATGACGGTGGAAATGACGATGTACCACAGCATTTTGGCCGGGCTGACCGCCACCAGCAGGATGCAGCACACCACCGTGCCGATAATCGGCCCGAAGATGGGCACAAAATTGCAGATCGCCGCGATGACGCTGATCAGCAGTGCATACGGATACCCCAACAGCACCAGCACCACATAGGTCAGTATGCCCACGGCCAGCGAACTCAAGATGCGCACATACAGGTAGATGCTGAAGATCTGGTTGGACCTGCGGGAAATGGCCACGATGGTGTCGGTCCAGTGTGTGGGCAGGATTGCATACAGAAACTTTTTGACTTGCATGGAAAACCGTTCGCGGTTGTAGACCATGTAAATGGAGGCGAGTACGCCCATCAGAAAGTCGAACGCACCGCTGGCCACGTTTTGCACAGTCGTCAAAATGCCCGTGGTCAGGTTGCCCAGCGAGGTGGCCACTGTGGCCACGATGGAATCCCAGGACGCAAACATCTCCTGGATTTTTTCCTCAGGCACGTGCAACACTTCCATCAGCTCGCGCATATGGGCGGCCGCACTGCTGGCCAGCGTCTGAATCTGCCCGATGAGCGAGCCCAGCGTGCGGAACACCTCGGGCAATACGATCCAGCCCAAGAGCGCCACCAGCGCCACGGCCAGCACGTACACGATGATCACCGCCCATACGCTGCGCGTCGAGCGCTTCCAGCGGCACATGGGCTGCAGGCGTTCCATCCATTTCTCCAGCGTGGCGATCGGGCCGTGCAGCAGGTAGGCGATGAAAAAGCCGATGAAAAACGGGCTCAGTACACGGAACAGCTTGCCAATCCCCGCGCCCACGCTGTCCAAATTGTACAGGAAAAATGCAAAGAGCAGCAAAATGGCCCCCACGCCCAGGGCATAGAGCGATATGGTGTAGTACTTGCGATTCTTTTGCATCGGTTGGCGGTATCTCTCCCCTTCTATTGCTTATGCCAGCGCTTGAGCCGGCTCTCTACCTTGGCAATCTGCTCTCGCTGATTGCCCATGGTGTACGCGTGCCGCGAGATGACGTTGCTGTTCTGCAACAGGTACTGGCGATTGAGGTAATCGTAATACGTGCCCGGCGTGATGATTCCGCTCACGTGTATGATATCCGATCCCGACGCGCCGATCAAGCGGTCGGCCAGAAGCACGCAATTGGTGCCCAGCACAAAGTACGTCTTGAACCGCCCGCTGCGGAATTTGTAAAACCGTGCGCCCGTGGCCTCGTACAGGCGCGAAGCGTAGTCGTCCACCGCCCCGCGGTTGGGCTTTCCCATGGCCGCAAGCTGCCCGTCGGGATACCAGCGGATCAACAGCGGCGTCAACAGGCCGATCTGTTTGCGCACACTCTGCTTTTGTTCTTCGGTCAGCCGCAGGCCGAAGCCAAAGATGGTCTTGTTGCTCTCTTTGATGCAAAACGGGATGTAGCTGTCCCGGTCGTCGATGATGATCAGGTGCCCCTCGCCCAGTGCGGTCAACAGCCATTTGGTGCGGTCGTCATAGCAACCGTACGTCAGCACCGTGCCTTCGAAGCAGATGTCCACGTGCCCGAACATGCTGCTGCCCTCGGGCGCCACGTGCACAAACACTTCCAGATCCGGCGGCGTGTCCTCCTTTTGACCGTCGTAGACCTGGTCGCCAGGGTGCGCCTTGTGCGTCAGGTCGCCCTCGATCAGGTCGTTGACGCGGCGAATCATATTGTAGGGAATCAGCGCGGCCAGCCACACCGGCAGCGGCATGCGAAAGCCCCGCGCGCTGGTCTTTTTGCGAGGCAGCAGTTCCCGGAATACGTCGCCCAGATTGGTGGCGCCGTACAGGATCAGGTAGATGCCGGCCACCTGGATCACCGAGGCGATGTGCATGGTCGGGTGCAGCACAAAGGTGAGTCCGAACCCGTACGAAATCAGCGCGGAGAGCAGCGCCAACAGCCGCCCCTGTACGCGATTCTTTTGCAGTTCTACAAACGTCACGGTCTTGATCAGGGCATTGAACACGATCCAGATGCCAAAGATCAACGGCAACAGCGACAACACCTTGACCGGAAAGCACGCCAATACCAACACCAAAATGGCGTTGCCCAGCATGCTGAAGCATTCGCGCCTGCCCACAGCGTCCCAGCGCGGCTTGTGGCCAATCCATTCGATCAGATCGATCAGCGCGGAGGC
>DXZF01000378.1 GCA_019415425.1 Bacillota bacterium
ATGTGCATGCTGCTGGCCGATCGCGTGGAGCCGGGCCTGTCGCAAAAGCTGATGCAGCATCCCGGGCACTACGGCATGGACCCGCAGATGTCGCTGCAGCAGCTGCCCAAGTGCAAGTACACGTTTGCATACTATTCCGGCGCCCAGGCGCGGCACACGCCGTTTGCGCAGCTGCCGGTGGAGATGGACCTGTCCGATGAGGCGCGCAGCGCGGAATACGCCACCGTGCACTTTGACGTGGACGCGCAGCACAGGGTCACCGGCGCGCCCATCCGCCATGCGCTGGCCATCCCGCTTCAGAGCCGGTACCGGGCGCAGGCGCGCGCTTTTGCCGCGCTGTTTTTGCAGTCCGACTTTGCCGGCCACGGCTTTTTGCCGCGCAGCCAGGCGGTGGGCAACTGGCGGTGAACCAAGTGGCGCAGGAGGGGCGGCCATGCGGCGCCCATCCGATCTCCCTCGCCTGCGCCCACACACTTTTGTGTGCGCTTGTACTTGACTATTTGTCATAACCTGCTATAATGGCAAGGTAACCGTGCCGGATACATCCGTGCCATGGGCCATTGCCATCTGGGTGTGGCGCAGTTTGGTAGCGTGCTTGAATGGGGTTCAAGAGGCCGGAGGTTCGAATCCTCTCACCCAGACCAGCGGCAAGTTGCCGCTTCCAATATCGCAACTCACGTCGGTGGGTTGCGATATTTTTGTTGCCCGAAAGGAAATATCCATCCCCAAACCCTTTGCCACGATAGACGCCGAAGACAACGCGCTTTCGGCGTTTTTCTTTTTGCTGCTGGATACCGCGCCTGCTTTTGCGGCGCTTTGTGGCGCGTACGAAACGCGCCAAAGTGCAGCGCATAGCGCAACAGGACGCCGCCCGATGGCTGCCGCCATGCGGAACCAGCCGCCCAAACGGGATCTCGAGAAAAAGAGCAGGACGCAGCCAGGCACCCCCAAAATGCAACGTGGCGTGCCCCGTCAAACGGCCTTGGCCAAAACCGGTGCGCAATGGGCAAAACAGGATGAGAGGAGCGTGCGGGCAGGGCGCAAGAGCCCCTGCGCGCCAGGGGAGGGGAAAGAGCCCCAACAGCATAGCGCCCTTTCCCAAAGAGGCAAAAGCGTGTATGATAGGCCTGTGAAACATGCGAACGCATGGGCGCGGCATCTCCAACGGAGCGGGGCGAAAACACGATGAGCAATTTACTGGATTACCTGATCTGGCGCGGCGATTTGCCAATGCAGGCGGTCCCGTTCCAGGCGGTGGACAGCCTGGTGCTGTGCCGGCTGTCGTATGTGTCGTTTGACGATTTGCTGCAATCAGAAGACGAGCCGGTCTCAATCCGGCAGGCGGCGCAAGCGCGGCTGCAGACGCTGCGGGAAGGGATGACGCCGCTGGGCAAACCCGTTTCTGCGCAGGATCAACAGCTGCTGGCGCTGCTCAGTGGCAGCGAGCGCTTTGCGGGCTGGATGATTCGCCGCTATGTCAACGAGCTGGACGCGCAGGAGGAAAAGCAGTTTTCTGCCATGACCCTGCAAAGGGAAGACGGGTTTACGTATATTGCGTACCGCGGGACCGACAATACGCTGGTGGGGTGGAAGGAAGATTTCAACATGAGCTTCCGCACGCCCGTGCCCGCCCAGCAGGCGGCGGTGCAATACCTGGTGCAAACCGCGGCGCACACGGTGCACCCGCTCTGTTTGGGTGGGCACTCCAAAGGGGGCAATCTGGCCGTATACGCGGCGTCGTTCTGCCCGCCGCACATACAGGCGCGCATTGTAGGCGTGTACAACAACGACGGGCCCGGATTCCAGCAGAGCACCATTGAACAGCCCGGTTATCAGGCGATCAAGGAGCGCGTCCACACGTTTGTGCCGCAGTCCTCCGTCATCGGCATGCTGATGGAGCACGAGGAGGCCTACACGGTGGTGCACAGCACACAGGTCGGGCTGCTGCAGCACGACGTATATTCCTGGGAGGTCAAACGGGACGACTTTGTCCGCCTGGAATCGGTGACCAACAGCAGCCGCGTGATCGACCATACGCTCAAGGACTGGGTCGCGGCAATGACGCCGCTGCAGCGCGAGCAGTTCTTTGACGCCCTGTATGAGATCGCGCAAAGGACCCAGGCCAGGACGATCGGAGAATTGCGGGAGGGCGGCCTGCAGACGGCCAAAACGGTCTTGCAGTCGCTCAAGCGCGTAGACGAGGCGACGCGTCAGATCATTTTGCAGGGGTTGAAGCGGTTGTGGACCGCGGCGCGGGACAACCTGCCGCAGCCGTGGCCGACGCGAGAGCGGCCCGGATACGCCGCGCGTCCATTCGGGCAATCCCATAGGACGGATACCGCAAACGACGAGCGCGGGATTGCACCCGCCACAGGGGAGCAGGCCGCTATCGAGCAGGGCGGCGCACAGCCGCCGCAGGCGCTCGAACAGGGAGCAGAAACGCAGGCGGATCGTTGAAGACCTGCGCGCGCCCGCGCGGGGAAACGCCCCGGCCTGTGCGGAGGGCCTGGACGGAAAAGCGCACCGCAAACAGGACGCTTTCGGCGCACCTGATACAAGAAGAGCACAGGCAATTGGAAGGCCCCCGCGATCGCCAGTTTCCAGCGTGTGCGGACAAGCGCGGGGCAATTTTGGTCCGGGCGCCATGCCGTTGCGGTGGGGCGCCCGCACAAGGGCCGTCCCTTGTGCAAACGGCGCGGTGCAAATGCCGGCACGGCGTTGCCATTTGCTACAAAACGTGATAAAATGGTTGCCAAAAGTTAGTTTTTACTAACCGTGAAGGGAAATGGGGTGGAACGCAATTGTTGTTGATGAACCGGACGCTCTTGCGCATGGCCAAGGGGCTGTGGGGATGGATTGTGGCCATCACGGCGTGCAAGATGCTGACGCTTGTGGGCCTGACGATGTTTGCCCGCACGCTCTCGGGGTTCCTGGGCGACCTGTACAACCCGCAGCTGATCGCGGGGCAGTGGCAGGGCGCCGTGGGAGCGGCGCTGCTGGCCGCCGCCATGATGCTGGTGGGCGAGCTGCTGGTCGGGGAGGCCGAAGCGGCGTGCACGGCCCGGGCGCGCATCCGCCTGCGCGATGCAATCTTTGCCAAAATCCTGCAGCTGGATGTGGGCAAGGTGGAGCAGATCGGCGCGGTCGGGGCCATCGCCACCTCGACCGATGGCGTAGAGGCCATGCAGGTCTATTACAGCAAGTACTTGCCCACGCTGCTGTACTGCGCGGTGGCGCCGGTGTACCTGTTCGTTCAGCTGCAGCGTGCCTCGCTGCCCATCGCGCTGCTGCTGTTGATCGTCTCCCTTTGCATCCTGCCGGCCAACAACGCGTTCCGCCAGATGACCGAAAAGCTCAAGACCGATTACTGGCAGAGCTTTCACGGCCTGACCGGCTTCTATCTGGAGAGCATCTCGGCCTTAACCACGCTCAAACTCTTTCGCCGCGACAGGGCGCGTACCGAACAGCTCTCGCAGCGGGCAACGGATTTTAACGACAAGATCATGGGCGTGATGAAGATCAACTTTCAATCCTGCCTGCTCACCGAATCGCTGCTCTACGGCGCGGTATTTGTGGCGGTGCTCATCGCGTGCGTCCAACTGGGCCGCGGGACGATGGACTTTGCCACGGCGCTGATGGTGCTGATGCTCTCCTACAGCTTCTTCGCCTCGTTCCGGCAGCTGATGAGCGTCACGCATCAGGCGCTGACCGGCATCGCGGCGGCGCAGAACGTCTCGGACATTCTGGATATCGACGCCAGCCGCCCGGTGCGCGCGGCGCAGCCGCGGCCGCAGGCGCAGTGCTACGACGGCATTCGCCTTTCCCATGTCGGGTACACCTATCCCACCGGCGGGCGCGGGGCGGCGCTTGCGGACGTGTGCATCGACATACCGCGCGGCAAGACCACCGCGCTGATCGGCCGCTCGGGCAGCGGCAAGAGCACCGTTGCCAGTTTGCTGCTGCGCTTTTGCGATCCCGATAGCGGCACCATCGAGCTGCAGGGCCGGCCGTACGACAGCTTTACGCCCGAACAGCTGCGCAAGCAGATCATCCTGGTGCCGCAGAGCGTCAGCCTGTTTAGCGGCACGATTGCCGACAACTTGCGCATCGCCGACCCCCACGCCACCCAGGCGCAGATGCAGGAGGCGCTGCGCCGCGTGCGGCTGTGGGACTGGGTCAGCGCGCAGCCCGAAGGGCTGCAGCACGATGTGGGCGACGCCGGCGCCAAGCTCTCGGGCGGGCAGCGGCAAAAGATCGGCATTGCCCGCGCGCTGCTCTCGGGCGCGCCGTACATCGTGCTGGACGAGGCGACCTCCAGCGTCGATATGGAGAGCGAGAATGAGATCTGGGCGTGCATCCGCGATCTGGCACAGACCCACACGCTCGTGATCATCTCGCACCGGCTGTCCACCATTCGCCACGCCGATGCGATTTACGTCCTGCAGCAGGGGCGCGTGTGCGAGCAGGGCACGCACGAGCAGCTGATGCGAACGCCCGGCCTGTACCGCACGCTGGTGTGCGAACAGGCGGAGCTGGAGAAGAACGCCGGGGAGGTGCAAGATGCGTAGAGAGCAAAAGACGGGGCTGATCGCGCTGACCAGGCGGCTGTTCCGCATGGCGGCGCCCGAGAAAAAACTGCTCACGCTGTCCACGCTCACAAGCGTGCTGGGCAACGCCGGGCACATGGGCCTGATGGGCTTTGGGGCGCTGGCGCTGCTGCGCGCCGCGGGCCGAATTGCCGCGGGCAGCGTCGCGCTGTGGTGCGCGTGCATGCTGCTCAGCGCGGGCTGCATCGTGCTGTGCCGCTATGCGGAGGGGTATGCCTCGCACGCGGGCGCGTACCGGTTGCTGGCCAAGATGCGCGTGCACATGTTTGAGACGCTGCGCCGCCTGGCGCCGGCCTGCCTGATGGACCGGCAAAAGGGCGATGTGCTGTCGGTGGCGGTGTCGGATATCGAGACAATCGAATTCTTCTTTGCCCACACCATCGGCCCGCTGTTCACGGTCATCCTGTTGCCGTGCATCACGCTGGCCGTCGCGTGGGCCTGCCACCCGCTGTACGTATTGGCGCTGCTGCCGGTGTACCTGATCGTCAGCCTGGGCCTGCCGCTTCTGGCCATCCGCACCGGGCGCAACATCGGCATGCGGTACCGCACGCAGCTGGGCGAGCTCAAATCCCTGCTGCTGCAGAGCGTGTACGGCCTGCGCGATATACAGATCTACGGCAACGGCCCGGCGCGCATGGCGCTGTGCAGGGACAAGACGCGGCAGATCAACCGCAGCGCCCACCAGCTGACGCTGCACCGCCAACTGGTCACGGCAGCGCCCACGTTCTTCATCTACCTGGCGCGGATTCTCGTCGCGGCCGTGGCGGCCACGCGCTTTCTGAGCGGGGCGGATCCCGCGGGCGTGGTGGTGCTCTCGTGCATCGTGTCGGCCTCGTTCTCCACCACGCAGTCGCTCACCACCGTGATCACCAGCCTGCTGGAAACCTATGCCGCGGCAGAGCGCATATTTGCCATCGAGGATACCGTTCCCCTCGTGCGGCAGGCCCCCGATGCAAAGCCGGTGGGGGCGATCGAGCGCATCGATTTTTGCGACGTCTCCTTTGGCTACCGGGCGGATGTACAGCAGCCGCTGCGCCACCTCGATCTGACCATCCGCCGGGGGGAACACATCGGGCTGATGGGCGAGAGCGGGTCCGGCAAATCCACGCTCATCCGGCTGCTGCTGCGCTTTTGGGATCCCGACGCCGGGGAGGTTCGCGTCAACGGCACGCCGCTTACGCAGTTGGATCTCTCGCAGCTGTACCGGCGCGTGGCGGTGCTGGAGCAGGATACCTTCCTCTTCAACGACACGCTCTTTCAAAACATCGCCCTGGGCAAGCCGGATGCGACCCAGCAGGAGGTGGAGCAGGCGGCCGAGGCGGCGGGACTGCACGCGTGGATTTGCACGCTGCCGCAGGGCTACCAGACGCACATGGGCGAGATGGGCAACCGCATTTCGGGCGGGGAACGGCAGCGCATCGGCATTGCGCGCACGCTGCTGATGCAGCCCGACGTGTTGATTCTGGACGAGCCGACCAGCAATCTCGACGTGCTCAACGAAAAGGCGCTGCTCAAGACGCTGCGCGAGGCGTATGCGGACAAGACGGTGCTCATGGTCTCGCACCGGGCCTCGACATTGACCGACTGCACGCGCGTGCTGCGCGTGCAGGACGGCGCGCTTACCACGCTGCGCGACAGCGACGCGGCGCGCGGGGGAGGGGAAAACGGCGTTGGAAGCGTTTGATTCGCGGCGCAACCGGGTGGTGCGCACACCGCATGGCGTGGTCAAGACGTACGCCTGCGCGCAGGCCATGGCC
>DXZF01000379.1 GCA_019415425.1 Bacillota bacterium
TGTATAAGAGACAGGAGCGCCTGCGCCACCGTGTAACCGGTGCCGCCGGCAAGCGCCTTATGCGCCACCAGCACGTCGGGGCACAGGCTGCGGCTCAGGCGCACCGCGCCGTCTGCCGTGCCGGTTTGGGCCAGCACCGGCATGTGCGGCGCAAGCGCCCGGCACAGCTTTTCGCGCCAGGGCACGTTGGCCGCGGCGACGATGACGCCATGGTTGCCCATCCCGGTTCCTCCCCGCGTGCGCTCAGTACTTGCTCAGGTACGATTGAATTTCAAACGGATGCACCTGTGTGCGGTAGCGGTCCCACTCCAGCGTCTTGGCGGTGATGTACTTCTCGTATACGTGCTCGCCCAACGCCTTTTGCACCAGCGCATCCTGCTGCATGCACTCCAGTGCCTCCATCAACGTGCCGGGCAGATCGTGCACGTCCTTGGCCAGGCGATCCGCCTCGCTCATGTGGTAGATGTTGCTGTCCACCGAGGGCGGCGGCGTCAGGCCGTTGGCAATGCCGTCCAGGCCGGCCCACAGCACCGTGGCCAACGCCAGGTACGGGTTGCAGGAAGGATCCGGGTTGCGCAGCTCGATGCGCGTGCTGTTGCCGCGCGCCGAGGGGATGCGCACCAGCGGGCTGCGGTTTCTGGCCGACCAGGCCACGTACACCGGCGCTTCGTACCCCGGCACCAGGCGCTTGTAGGAGTTGACCAGCGGATTGGTGATGGCGGCCATCCCGCGCGCGTGTTTGAGCACGCCCGCAATGAAGCTGTACGCCACGTCCGACAGCCCCAGCGCGTCGTCAGGGTTGTAGAAGGCGTTTTTGCCGTCCTTAAAGAGCGACATGTTGATGTGCATGCCGTTGCCCGCCACGCCGAACACGGGTTTGGGCATGAAGGTGGCGTGCAGGCCGTGCTGCTTGGCGATGGTCTTGACCACGAGTTTGAACGTCATGATCCGATCGGCCGCCGTGAGCGCGTCGCAGTACTTGAAGTCGATTTCGTGCTGGCCCGGCGCGCACTCGTGGTGCGAGGCCTCGATTTCAAACCCCATCTCTTCCAGCGTCAGGCACATATCGCGCCGGGCGCTCTCGCCGAGGTCTACCGGCCCCAGGTCGAAGTACTCCGCGTCGTCCTGCGTCTTGGTGGTGGGCTTGCCTTCTTCATCGGTGTGGAAGAGGAAAAATTCCAGCTCCGGCCCCACGTTGAAGGTGTAGCCCATGCGCGCCGCTTCGTCCAGCGCGCGGATGAGCACGTTGCGCGGATCGCCGATGAACGGGGTGCCGTCGGGGCGGTGTACGTTGCAGATCAGGCGCGCCACGCGGTTTTCCTGCGCAATCCACGGGAAGATCTCAAACGAATCCAGATCCGGCACCAGGCGCATGTCGGATTCCTCGATGCGCACAAAGCCCTCGATGGACGAGCCGTCAAACATGCACTCGTTGTTGAGCGCCTTTTGCAGTTGTTTGTCGGTAATGGCGACATTTTTGAGCATGCCCAGAATATCGGTAAACTGCAAGCGGATAAACTTGACGTTCTGCTCCTCGACCAGGCGTAGGATATCTTGCTTGGTATACTTTGCCATAGATGTTCCTCCCCAATAAAATACGATGGGTTTGACCAAACAGACGAATGCCCACAAGGCACCGCCCGCATGGAAACACCATCGTTCCATCCAAAAACATGGTACCATGCGGCGTTTTGCCTGTCAATGACGCAAGCGTGCGCGCTCGCGCGCCGGCGGCCTCAGAAGTGGTGCGGGAAGTAGACCGGCTTTGGCACGAACACGGCGCGCAGCGTCTGTTCGTTTTGCAACAGCGAGACGGAATCCTTCCACAATACGCTGTCCAGCGCGTGCGTGCCCAGCACCAGCTGCGTCAGCGTGCCGACGTCCACGATCAGATCCGGCTGCAATTGCGTCCGGCTTACCGATGCACGGCCGTTCTCGTACGAGACGGCGTACGTGCCCTGGTTGGGCAGGTAGGTGGGGTCCAGCACCCGGATGGTGTAGGCCCCCGTCCCCGACGGGTGGCGCAGGCGCGAGAGCACGGCCTGTGTGTCCAGGATGCGCGCCATGCCGTACGGATGTACGCTTGCGCGGACCTGCCGGGCGGGCTCGGGCAGCAGTTGCAGCAAATCCACATCCACCGGCAACGGCAGCTGCGCGGTCGCGTACTGCGCGCGAAGGCCGTACAAAAAGCCCAGCACGCGCTTGAGCGCCTGCAGGTCGGTATAGGCCATTGCGTGTACCATTGCACAGCAGGCGCCGTCCTGCGTTTCGGCGGTAAAGTAGAGATAGGCGCACGGCGTGCCGTTGGGGTCGCTGAGGATGTAGCGGTAGTCGCCGTGCACGACGGGATCGCCGCCCAGGGCCTTTTTGTACTGCCGGTCGGTGAGCAGCATGGCCATATTGTACCGGTGGAGCATGCGCGATTCGATCTCGCGGATCACGTCAAACCCATCGGCCTCACGGTGCAGCACCGCGCGCAGGGGCATCTGCGCAAAGGCGGAAAGCTGCTCGATGGGCAGCCGTACCGTCTGCTGGTAGGCGCACAGCTCATAGCCAAATTTGCGATAGTACGCGTGCGAAAACGGAAAGAGCGTGGAAAACAGGCATCCGCGCTTGTGGTCCTCGTCAAAGACGTACTGCAGGATGTCGCGCACGCGTCCGCGTCCGCGCGCCTCGGCAGCCGAGGCCACCCCCGAGATGCCGCCCGCCATGACGGGTTCCCCCTCAAAGAGGATGGTGTAATCGATGTTGCGGATGCGCGCGGTCATGACGCCCGCTTCATCGTAGTAGGCGATCAGACTCTGGTAGATGGCGTCGGGATCGTCCGCGTCGTTTTTGGGCGTATCCTGTTTGCGGTGAAATGCAATGTACTTGATATCGTTGGCGATCTCGTACTCGTCCCGGGTGATATGGCGAATGCCCATGGGAAACCTCCTTTGCACTGAACGCAGTGAAACGCCTTCATTATAGCATAGCGCCGGGAAGGTGGAAACGAAAAAGCCACCCGAAGTGGCTGTGCATCGGGCGATTTTCGCCATCTGCCGCAATGGCGTGCATGTGCCGCAGGGGGAAGGCCCGCCCTTGCCCGGTGTGCACTTATGGGGATAAGAATAGGCGCGGCAGGCGTAAAGCGCCTGCCGCGCCTGTGGGGTACGGTCAAAAGTGGCGGGGAAAGTACGTGGGGCGCTGCACAAACACGGCGCGCAGCGTCTGTTCGTTTTGCAACAGCGAGACGGAATCCTTCCACAGCACGCTGTCGAGCGCGTACGTGCCCAGCACCAACTGGGTGAACGTGCCGACGTCCGCAATCAGATCGGGTTGCAGCTGTGTCCGGCTGGCCGATACACAGCCGTTTTCATACGAGACCGTGTACGTCCCCTCGTTGAACGGGCAAATCGGGTCCAGCACGCGCACGGTGTACGCCCCGGTGCCCGCCGGATGGCGCATGCGCCGCAATGCCTCCTGCGTGTGGACCAGGCGCGCCATCCCGTGCGGCACAATGCAGACCTCTGCGCGCTTGGGCTCCGGCAACATCTGCAGGAGATCCGCATCCATGGGCAGCGGCAGTTCGACGTACGCATACTGGGCGCGCAGCCCGTAGAGGAAGCCCAGCGTGCGCTGCAGCGCTGAAAGATGCGTGTATGCCAGCGCATCCACGGCGGCAATGGTCTGGCCCTGATGCGATTGTGCGGTGAAATACACGTACGCACACGGCGTGCCGTCGGGGTCGCTGAGGATATACCGGTAATCGCCGTGTAGGACGGGATCGCCGCCCAGCGCCTTTTTGTACTGCCGGTCGGTGAGCAGCATGCACGGATTGTATGGTTGGAACATGCGCGCTTCGATCTGCCGGATCACGTCAAACCCGTCGGAGAGGCGGTGGAGCTTTGCCGCACAGGGCATGCCTGCAAACCCGCGCAATTCCTCGATGGGAACCCGCACCTTTTGCAGATGGGCGCACAGTTCATAGCCCAGATTGCGATAGTAGCCGTGCGAAAAGGGAAAGAGCGTGGAGAAGAGCGCGCCGCGGTCGTAATCCTCTTTCAGGGCGTACTGAAACAGCTCCCTTATGCGCCCGCGTCCGCGCGCCTCGGGGGAAGAGGCGACCGCGCAGATGGCGCCGATGGGAACGCGCTCCCCCTCAAAAAAGGCCTCATACGCCATGTTGCGGATCCGCGCGGTCATCGTGCCGCCGTCGTCAAAATACCCGACAATGCTGCTGTAGATGGCATCGGGATCGTCCGCATCGTTTTTCTGCGGCGCTGGGGATTTGAGGAAGGCGATGTACTTGATGTCGTTGGCGATGTCGTATTCGTCTCGGGTGATGTGGCGAATGGTCATCGTGAACCTCCTGCTACAAAATAGCGTTACTACATTATAACATACGGCGCTGGCGCGACGTATGCAAACAGCCCCCATGGGGGGCTGTCTATTTGACTGTTACAGCGATAGCGAATGGGCCAAGCGCGTCAGAAAATCCTGCGCGTTTGTGATCAGCGTCGTCACGCACAGGCTGCCGCGGTCGCGCAGCTTGTTGACGGCGAACTCGCTGGCGTCCACGCAGTAAAAGTACGTGGGGCGCACGGCGCCATCTACCACGCGAAACCCGGGCGTCATGTTTCCCACCGCGATGCTGTGCAGCTGTGTGGCCACGCAGATGACGGTGGTGGCCGTGGCGATCTGCGCCCGCATCCGGTCCTGCGCCTGGTACACGTCGGAGACGACTTCGGGCAGCGGCCCGTCATCGCGGATGGAGCCCGCCAGCACGTACGGGATGCCGCGCTGCACGCACGCGTGCAGGATGCCGTCCCGCACGCCGTACTGCTGCAAAAATGCGGGGATTGAACCGGCGTTGCGCACGGCGTTGAGCACGTCCAGATGGTGGTAGTGGCCGTTTATATGCGCCTTTTGCGTGTAGATATCCTGCCCCAGCGCCGTGCCCAGCCAGCCGCCCTCCAGATCGTGCGTGGCCAGCGCGTTGCCAGCCAGCAGCGCGTGGGCGTAGCCGTTGGCGATCAGCGCAGACATGGCGGTACGCGCCCCGGCGTCAAACGAGGCGGCGGGCCCCAGCACCCACACGATGCGGCCGTGTGCGCGCTCGTATTGCAACAGCTGCGAGAGCGCGTCGTAATCGCAGCTGTATGCCGTCTCCCGGCTGCGTCCCTGCCGAAAGGCAAACGTCTCGGCCGCCGTTTGCGCCGGTTGATCAAATCCCTGTGCGTGCACGTAGATGCCGTCCTCCCCCCGTTCGGTACGGCCCAGAAACACCGCATCCCCCGCCCGTAGGCGGCGGAATTCCACGACGTCGATCTTTGCGTGCGCGCGCAAAACGGCCACGCAGTCCATGCGGCTCTGAGCGGCCAACGCCCACTTGCCGTCCACGTGGAAATACGTGGGGAAGATGGACATCGCATGATAGCCCTCGGGCGCGACGCCGTCCTTGGGGGCAGGGGCGGTGCGCGCCATTGGCGCATGCGCCAGCAAAGGCGAGGTGAAATCGGGTGCCGTGTAACGGGGCAGTGTAAATGTCATGTTGCGATCCTCTCCAGACGTAGGGTCCGATGTACCGGACACTGTGCACCCAGCATACAGGGCCGGGCAAAGTTTGACAACCCCGTGTACGGTGCAAACGGGCGTTGGTGGCGAGAAAACTTGCCCGTGCCCGTAAACCGACACAAAAAAAGGGGCAGGCGGTGCCTGCCCCCTGGGCGATGTGCCGATTATGCGTGGGTGTGCCCGCAGTGGCAATCCCCGCCCTCGTGATGCTCGTGGTTGCACAGCAGCGCTTCGTTGCTGTGGAGCGAGCCGCCAAGATACGCTTCCACCGCGGCCTGTACGTCGCCGGTGATGCCGTAGACGAGATCGATGCCCGCCTCCTTGAGCACGTCCTGCGCGCCGGGGCCGATTCCGCCGCAGATCAGTACGTCTACGCCGTTTTCCTTGAGCAGGCCGCCCAGTGCGCCGTGCCCGCTGTCGCCGGTGGGCAGCAGGCGGTGCGCGACGATGCACCCATCCTGCGTGTCAAACAGGGTAAAGGCAGGGGTCTTGCCAAAATGCTGAAAGATCTGTCCGTTTTCCGTGGTCACTGCAATGCGTTGCATGAAATGATGCGCCTCCTATTTCGCCAGAACGGCGGCCAACGCGCCTTCCAGTTCCGGCATCTCACACGATTCAATTTGGCCCTCGTCACAGGCCTTGGCCACCTCGGGGTTGAGCGGCAGTTTGGCCAACACCGGCAGGTGCTGCGCCTTGGCGATTTCGTCGACATGGCTCTGGCCAAAGACGTAGAGCTTCTCGCCACAGTGCGGGCACTGGGCATAGCTCATGTTTTCCACAAGGCCCAAAATGGGCACATTCATCATCTTGGCCATGTTGACGGCCTTTTCCACGATCATGCCGACCAGCTCCTGCGGGGAAGTGACCAGAATGATGCCGTCCAACGGCAGGGATTGAAACACCGTCAGCGGCACGTCGCCGGTGCCCGGCGGCATGTCCACCAGCATCACGTCTACCTCGCCCCAGGCCACGTCGGTCCAGAACTGCTTGACGGTGCCCGCGATGATGGGACCGCGCCAGACCACCGGCGCCGTCTCGTCGTCCAGCAGCAAATTGACGCTCATGACGCCGATGCCGTTTTGGCTGCGCGAAGGCAAAATGCCCTCTTCCGAGCCAACGGCCGGCCCTTTCAGGCCGAAGCAGCGCGGGATGGAGGGGCCGGTGATGTCGGCGTCCAGCACCGCGGTGCGGTAGCCCTTTCGGTTGAGCAGTACCGCCAGCATCGAGGTGACGAGCGACTTGCCCACGCCGCCCTTGCCGCTGACCACGCCGATCACCTTTTGGATGTGGCTGTGGGCATTGCACGGCTCAATCAGGCTCTGCGGATCGCGCGAAGCGCAGTTGGCGCTGCAGGTGCTGCAGTCGTGTGTACACTCCTCGGGCACGGGTTCGCGCTGTGCGCAATCGGCCTGGCAGGTATCGCATTGATGCGTGCATTGTTGTTCATCCATCGTGGTTCTCTCCTTTGGTTGGTTTCGCTTGCGATTGGAATCTGCATTGGGTGCACGGAATGCCGCATTGGCAGGGGTGCTGTGCCACCTCGTAGTGGCCACCGCCGATGGAAAGCCCCTTGCCATCGACCAGCGCGGTCGCCACGCACTTGCGCGCGGCGTACAGGATGCGCTGGAACGTGCCGCGGGAGACGTCCATGCGCAGCGCGGCGCTGTCCTGATCCAACCCTTCCAGATCGCACAGGCGCAGCGCCTCCAGCTGCTCGACCGAGAGCGGCAGCACTTCGCATCCGCCCGACTGCGGCAAAAACGTCTGGCACAGCGGTTCGGCACATACGCGGCGGCATTTGGGATTGCGCGGCATGGGACACCTCCTCACATATTTCGTGCATATGCCCATAATAATAGTGAGCGAAAGCGCGTTTGTCAAGGGCGGTAAAACAAAGACGCCCCGCATACGCGGGGCGTCTGGGGTGCCATTAAGCGGCGGCCGGTGTAGGCGTTGCAGGCGATGGCAGCAGTTGCTCCTGCAACTCGGTCAAAGGGGCGAACCGGTACCCCATTTCCTCCCACTTGGTGAGCAGTTCATCGAGGATGTCGGCATTGGTTTGCGAAGTGCTGTGCAACAGCACGACGGCGCCGTTGTGCGTGCGCGGCAGCAGCTTCTGGAAGGCCTGTTCGCGCGTGGGCTGTTCATCCTGCAGCCAATCGGCATAGGCCAGGCTCCAAAAGACCGTGGTGTATCCCAACTCGTGCGCCATCTGCAAATTGCTCTCGCTGTAGACGCCCTGTGGCGGCCGGTAAAATTTGCTCATCTCCTGCCCGGTCTGTTCGCGGAACAGCGTTTCGAGATCGCTCAACTCCTTTTGAAAGGCAGCCTTGTCGGTGATTTTGGACATATCGGGATGATGGTACGTATGGTTGCCCACGGTATGCCCTTCGGCGAGCATGCGCTGGATCAGTTCCGGGTTCTTTTCGACGTAGTGCCCAACCAGAAAGAATGTGGCGGGCGCGTTGTGCTTTTTGAGCGCATCCAAAATCGCAGTTGTACAGCCGTTTTCATAGCCCGCGTCAAACGTCAGGTACAGCACCTTGTCGTCCGCGCTGCCAATGTAAAAGGCGCCATACTGTAAGAGCGTCTGCGCATCTGCGTTGCCGCGCGGCTGTTGCCCCTCTTCGCCAAAGTGCAGGCCCCAGTCGCCGGACGGTTTGGTGGAAGCAGTGACGATATTTTCGCCCAATAGATAGCACTGCCACAGCAATAGCACCGCCAGGATGGCCGAGCAGATGGACAGAAGGGATTTGGATTTGATCATGTATACGCGCAAGGCGGCATTCCTCCTTTGACCCGTTCTACCGCTATTGTATCGATGTGCGCAAAGATGTATGCCGGCATGGGGGCATGTGAGGTGTAACTGGGCTGCAACCCATACAAAAAACAGATAACTGGGGTCATTAAAACGGTATGCCATACACATTGCAGATGGGTATGCGACCACGTATAATGAAAACATCAAATCTTTTAGAGAGGCGGGGGAACGGGGATGGAATCCAAAGGGCAAAAGCTTTTGACACTGTTTTGGACATTTTTCAAGATCGGCGCGTTCACCTTTGGCGGTGGGTATGCGATGATTCCGCTCATCCAGCGCGAAGTGGCGGAGACGCACAAGTGGATAGGGGAAGAGGACATCCTGGATACCATGGTCATCGCGCAGTCGGCGCCCGGTGCGCTGGCCATCAACTCGGCGACGCTGATCGGTTACAAGGTGGCGGGCTTCTGGGGGGCGCTGCTGTCTACGCTGGGCGTGGTGCTGCCCTCGTATGTGGTGATCTCCATCCTTTCGCTGTTCATCATGCAGTTTAAGGAATTGACGTACGTCTCATATGCATTCGAGGGCATCCGCGCCGGCGTGGTGGTGTTGATCATCAACGCCGTGGTGAAGCTCTCCAAGAACTGCCGCAGCGGCGCGTTCAACATCTGCATCATCCTGGCGGTGTTTCTGCTCTCCACGTTTACCGGATTCAACATCATCTACATGTTGGCCATCTCGGCGGTGGTGGGCATCGTGTATCATCTGTTTTTGATCAAAGACTTTAAAGAGGAGGAGAAGCCATGCTGACGCTGTTCCTCACCTTCTTTCAAATCGGTCTGTTCACCTTCGGCGGGGGCTACGCGATGATCCCCATGATCACCGAAGAGACCATTGCGCGCGGTTGGATCGAACTGGAGGGGCTGGTGGACTTCATCGCCATCTCGGAGTCTACGCCGGGTCCGTTTGCGGTCAATATCGCAACGTTTATCGGCATGGAACAGGGCGGGTTGCTGCATGCGGCCGTGGCGACGCTGGGCGTGGTGCTGCCGTCGTTTCTGATCTTGCTGGTGGTTGGCAGGTTCTTCTATGGCTCTTTCCAGAACAACCGCTTTGTCAAGGGGGCGCTCTCAGGCCTGCGGCCGGCAGTGGTCGGCTCCATTGCGGCCTCTGCGCTATCGGTCGGGGTCAGTACGCTGCTGCCGGCGTACGGCGCCGGCGTGTCGCTGGGCGCGGCGTTTGCCGCCTTCAACTGGCGGGGGCTTGTCATCTTGGGGCTGATCTTTGGCCTTAGCCAGTGGAAAAAGCAGTTGCATCCCATTTTACTGATCGCCGTTTCCGCCGTCCTGGGGCTGGTATTCTTCGGGCTGTTCGGATAAAATAGACATCGAGACTGAAGCCTGCGCTTCCGTTGGGAAGGGCAGGCTTTTTTCAAACAGATCGGAGAAGAGGAGGGCAAGCCATGCGCACGTTTCGCGCGCTCAAAAGCGCATGCACCGTCTTGCTGCGCTGCCTGTGTTGCATTGTGCCAGGGATCGTGATGCTCTCCTGGCCGCGGCAGGTCGCGTCGGTGCCTGTCTCTTATACACATCT
>DXZF01000038.1 GCA_019415425.1 Bacillota bacterium
AGATGTGTATAAGAGACAGTTGCCGTACTTTTCGGAGCACTATGGCAACCCGTCCAGCGTATATGCGCTGGGCAGGGAGACGAAAGCCGCCATCGACAAGGCGCGCGATCAGGTGGCCAGCGCTTTGAACGCGGCCAAGACCAATGAAATTTACTTTACCGGCAGCGGCACCGAGAGCGACAACTGGGCCCTTCGGGGCGTCGCGGCGGCGCATGCGGGGCGCGGCAAGCACATCATTACCACTTCGATCGAGCATCACGCCGTGCTGCACACGTGCCAGTATCTGGAAAAACAGGGGTTTGACGTGACGTATCTGCCGGTGGATTGTGATGGGCTCGTCACGGCACAGCAGGTGGCGGACGCCATCCGTCCCGATACCATCCTGGTTTCGATCATGTTTGCCAACAACGAGATTGGCACCATTGAACCCATCGAGGAAATCGGCGCCGTATGCAAGGAAAAGGGCGTTCTGTTCCACACCGACGCGGTACAAGCCTTTGGCAGCGTTCCGATCGACGTGCAGCGCATGCATATCGATCTGCTCTCGCTCACCGCGCACAAGCTGTACGGGCCCAAGGGCTGCGGCGCGTTGTACATCCGCAACGGCGTGCGCGTGGAGACGTTCATCCACGGCGGCGCACAGGAGCGTGGGCGCCGGGCCAGCACCGAGAATATCGCCGGCATCGTGGGCCTGGGCGCAGCGGCGGAAATTGCACAGGCGCAGATGGAGCAGAACCGCGAGCGATTGACGGCTTTGCGCGATCGGCTCATCCAGGGCATTTTGGACCGCGTGCCGTATACGCGCGTCAACGGTTCGATGGAACACCGCCTGCCCAACAACGCCAACGTGTGTTTTGAATTTATCGAGGGGGAATCGCTGCTGTTGCTGCTGGATCGCGCGGGCATTGAGGCGAGCAGCGGCAGCGCCTGTACCTCCGGCTCGCTGGAGCCCTCGCACGTGCTTTTGGCCATTGGCTTGCCACACGAGATCGCGCACGGCTCGTTGCGCCTGACCATTGGCGAACGCACGACGCAGGAAGATATCGATTATGTGCTGGAGACATTGCCACCCATCGTGGCGCGCCTGCGCGAGATGTCTCCGCTGTACGATGCAAAGAAAGGGGAATGAGCGATGTATAGCGAAAAAGTGATGGATCATTTCATGAATCCGCGCAACGTCGGCGAAATTGCAGACGCAAACGGCGTCGGCGAAGTGGGCAACGCCACTTGCGGCGATATCATGCGAATCTATTTGAAAATCAATGACGATGGCATCATCGAGGATGTCAAATTCAAGACGTTTGGCTGCGGCGCGGCAGTGGCTACCAGCAGCATCGCCACGGAGATGATCAAGGGAAAGAGCGTGGAAGAGGCCATGGCGCTGACCAATAAGGCCGTGGTGGAAGCGCTGGACGGGCTGCCGCCGCAAAAACTGCACTGCAGCGTACTGGCAGAAGAGGCCGTGCATGCTGCGCTGGAAGATTATGCCAAGAAAAACGCGAAATAAAATGCCGTTTGCCAGAAATTCCGCCTTATGTTTTTGCTCTTGCCGGACAGAATAACCATGTCACCACAATCGAGAAAGGGGCATGGACGATGAAAGGCAAAATGTGGATCGGTATGGCAGCGGGAACCGTGCTGGGTGCTGCGGCGGCGTGGGCGATGTCGGGCGATTTGAATGCACAGGGCATGAAGCGCATCGGAAAAAACCTGGAGCGCAGTGCACGCAAAGCCGGCATTCCCATGTGACACAACCCCCAAAAAAGAGGACGGTGCGCCGTCCTCTTTTTTTGTTCCCCTTTGCGTTTGATTGTGGGAAAGGGTTTGAAATCGTGTACAGATTGAGCTATAATCATACCAGTATGGGGTATGAAGACAACTTTCTCAAGAAATGAAGGTGGAATAATGAGCAACACAACCGATCAAACCATGTCCTTTGCGCCGGTGCGGGAAGATTCTGCCGAACAGATCCTGCTGCGCGTCTACGAGGCGCTCAAGGCAAAGGGATATGATCCGGTCAACCAGTTGGTGGGATACATTATTTCAGGAGACCCGACGTACATCACAAGCTACAACAATGCGCGCAGCCTCATTCGCCGCCTGGAGCGCGAC
>DXZF01000380.1 GCA_019415425.1 Bacillota bacterium
CTGCAACCGTCCATTCTCCCATCGCGTTGCTTTCGCACGCCTCTCATCCGCCGGTATCCGGCCTGCGC
The DNA here is from genome assembly GCA_019415425.1 of Bacillota bacterium. Taxonomy (GTDB): domain Bacteria; phylum Bacillota; class Clostridia; order Christensenellales; family QAND01; genus Allochristensenella. Next base: position 69 of record DXZF01000380.1, read on the forward strand.
GATGCGCGCGTCATTCTCTCGGTTGGCCGCGGCATCGGCTCACAGAAAAACGTCAAGATGGCGCGCGCACTCGCGCACAAGCTGGGCGCGCAACTGGGCGTGAGCCGTCCGCTCGTGGACGCGGGCTGGGGCGAAGCGCACGAACAGATCGGGCAGACCGGCCACAGCGTTGCGCCGGATGTATTGATCGCCTGCGGCATCTCCGGCGCCATCCAGCACCTGGCCGGCATCGGACGGGCCAAACGCGTCATCGCTATCAACTCCGACCCCGACGCGCCCATCTTCTCGGTCGCGGACGTGGGCATCGTCGCGGATTGTGTGGAGGTGTTGACCGCCTGGCAGTCCATGGTATGAGCGCGTCTGTTTTTACCTTCAGCAAATCAAAACCGGCGCAGGCATATGCCTGCGCCGGTTCGCTTTTCTCTAACCCCTTCTACGCCTGCGGAACCTCGATCTCCTCCAGCTGCCGCATCCAGCTCTGGCACACCGCGTCGCTGGGCATGCGCCAGTCCCCGCGCGGCGAGAGCGCCACAGAGCCCACCTTGGGCCCATCGGGCAGGCAGGAGCGCTTGAACTGCTGGGCAAAGAAGCGCCGGTAAAACGTCTTGAGCCAGTGCAGAATCTCGTGCGGCGCATAGGCGTCCCCATATGCCCTGCGCGCCAATCGGTACACCTTTTGCGGCGTAAACGCCCAGCGGATGGCGTAGTAGAGGAAAAAGTCGTGCAGGGCATAGGGGCCCACCAAATCCTCGGTGCGCTGCGCAATCTCTTCCCCGCTGGGCGGCAGCAGTTCGGGGGAAACGGGCGTATCCAAGATGTCCAACAGCACCTGTGCAAACGCCTCGTTACCGCCCTTTCTTGCCTCATAGGCCACCAGATGCCGTACCAGCGTCTTGGGGATGGAGGCGTTGACGGCGTACATCGACATGTGGTCGCCATTGTACGTCGCCCATCCCAGCGCCAGCTCCGACAGATCGCCGGTGCCTATCACCAGGCCGCCGCACTTGTTGGCCACATCCATGAGCACCTGCGTGCGCTCGCGCGCCTGCGCGTTTTCGTACGTCACATCGTGCACGTTTTCATCGTGCTGGATATCCAAAAAGTGCGCGCGCACGGCGGCGGTGATATCCACCGTGTCAAACGACGCGCCGATCGCCTCGCACAGCCGTTGGGCGTTGCTGCGCGTGCGCGTGGTCGTGCCAAAGCACGGCATGGTCAGCGCGCGGATGTCGCTGCGCGGCCGCCCCAGAAGGTCCATCGCGCGCACCGCCACCAGCAGCGCCAGCGCCGAGTCCAGCCCACCCGAAACCCCGATGACCGCTGAGCCGGCACCGGTGTGCTGCAGCCGCTTTTTGAGCCCGTGCGATTGGATCTGCAGAATGTTCTCATACTGTGCATCTTCATCCGGCACAAACGGGTTTTGGGCGATCGGGCGCGTCAACGCCGTCTCGTGCAGCGGCATGTCAAACGGGATCACGCGATATCCGCCGCTTTGCTGGCGCGGGAAGGTGGTGAGTTTGCGCCGTTCCGAGATCAGCCGTTGCACGTCGATCTCGGTCGCCGTCAGGCACTGGGTAAAGCGCTCGCTCTCTTTGAGCAGTACGCCGTTTTCCGCAATCAGGTTGTGGCCGGCAAAGACCATATCCGTGGTGGATTCGCCCTCGCCCGCATCCGCGTACAGGTACGCCGCAATCAATCGGGCCGACTGCCCGCACACCAATTCGCGGCGGTAGCTGTCCTTGCCCACCGTCTCGTCGCTGGCCGAAAGGTTGGCAATCACCGTCGCGCCCGCCGCGGCGTGGCCGATGGACGGCGGCGACATGGCCCAAAGATCTTCGCAGATCTCCACGCCCAGTGTAAACATGGGCATCTGCTCGCAGCGAAACAGCAGCCGCGGCCCAAACGGCACGTCCTCGCCAAACAGGCGCAGCGTGTCGTTCTCCTGCGGGGCCGGAACAAAGTGCCGTTTTTCGTAAAACTCGTTGTAATTGGGCAGATAGCTCTTTGGCACCAGCCCCAGCACGCGCCCGCGGTACAGCACGGCCGCGGCGTTGTAGCACTTATCGTGGTGCGCAATGGGCAGCCCCAGCACCGTCAGGCACGTGGTGTCCACCGTGGCGGCACGCACCTGATCGAGCGCAGCGAGCGCATCGTCCAGCAGCGCCTGCTGGAAAAACAGGTCGCCGCAGGTGTATCCCGTCAGGCACAGTTCCGGCAGGACCAGCAACCGCACCTGTTGCTGCTCGGCCTGCCGCAACACCTGTACCAGTTGCTGCGCGTTGTACGCACAGTCCGCCACGCGGATCTGGCTCGTGGCAACCGCTACGCGGATCCATCCGTCCTTCATTGGGCATTCCTCCCAACCCCATGTTTCTTATCCCGTATCATAGCGGATCCGGTGCTATGGCGCAACGGCAAACTTTGAATCGACCGATCGACCCGGTACCACCGATTCAAACGCGGCGCCGTCGCTCGTCTCATCCAATAGCACCTTGTCCAGCTCTTTGAGCACGTAACGCGCCGTGCACGCGGCGCGCTCGTGAATGACGCGGGACATCTGGCCGTTTTGCGGCGCGCGCAGCGGCTTTGCCTCTCCCCCCAGCACCTCTACAGTCAGTTCCAGCCCGCCCCGGCGCAACACCAGCTTGTCGTCCAGCCATTGCACGATCTTACCGCCATTGTAAGTGGCCATGACAATCTCCCGTGTGCCCAGCGTCGCCGCGCACAGCATCCCCCAGAACGAAAAGCCGGGCATGGGGATATGCGCCACGGCCGCCATCACGGCGCTGGGCGAAGAGAAGGCATTGCATTGCGTCCACGCATACGCGCGCGGGAACGAATGGCCGGCGTCCGTCTCCACGTATCCGCACCCGCCATCAAAGCACATCGGCGTGCCGTTGAAGGTCAGCGTGCCGGACAGATCGTGCCGCATGCTGTACACCCCGTGCTTGCACTGCATCGGCAGGTGGGCAAATGGGCCCATGATATCGTGCGAGAGCGGCTGGATGCCGCGGTAGGAGAGCTCGCCATCCACTTTGAGCCCCTGGTAATCCAGATGCAGTTCCATTCCGGTATCGTCAAAATAGTTGTTGCCGATGCACACGTGCGCGTGCTCGGGCCGCGCGCTGTACTGTGAGAGGTCAAAGGGCACATGGTACGACGCCTCCCGCGTGATGAGTTGAATGAACGCCTGCCCGCCCGCACGGCTCCTGTGCATGCCGGGGATGGCGCAGAGCGTATGATCGGTGTGATGGTGACGAAAATACCAGCCTTCAAAATACGGCCGCATGGCAACGCCTCCTGGTCTTGAGATCAAATGAGGGACATCCGTTGCATTAGCTTTCCCGCAGGGCATGGGTTTTTCGCCTGGCAAAAACTGGATCCATCCGTATGACAACGCGTGCCGTTTGGTATAATGCATAGAAAGAAAGTGTATTGTGCGTGCCCAAGCGGTCGCCTGGGGCGTGGGTGTACAAGAAAAATCCGTGGATGCTGGAGGTATCGCATATGGCAGACTTTTTGGAAAAGATGAAAAACGGCCTGGTCAAGGGTGCAAGCACGGTTGCCGACGGCAGCGGCAAGCTGGTGGAACGCAGCAAGATCAAAGCCCGCATTGCCAAACTGGAGGACGAAAAAAAAGACCTGTACCGCACGCTGGGCGAGCGATTCTATGCCCTCTCCAAAGAGCCGAATCCGGATGGGGGCGAATTGGAAGCGCTGTGCGCCAAGCTGGACGCGCTGCAAAAGGAGATCGACGAAAAGCGCGAAGAGGACGAGCGCATCAAGAACCAGTGACGTTTGGACGCAAACGATGCGGGCGGCGCGTTGTGTGCCGCCTGTTTGACGGACAGCCCATCCAGAGCAAAAAAAAGCAGAGCGCCTGCCAAAAATGGCAGGCGCTCTACTGCAATAAGCTGCGCTACGGCCCTATTGCGGCAGGTGCGCGTGCAGAAAGTCCAGGCTGCGGTTGAGCGTCTGCACGTCCACGCGTCCGTCCTTTTGCACGCAGGTGGCCTCCACCGTCAGCGTATGCGCATAGTGTATGCGCTGTAAAAAGGCAAAGAACGCGGCAAAGTCCACATGCCCCTGCCCGATGGGCAATGTGCGCAATTGATCCCATTGTTTATATCCGCCCGCGTAGTCGTTGATGTGCAGATGGCGCACACAGTCCTTTTGCCACAGCCACGCCTGCGCCATCATTTCCTCCATCTGCGCGTGGAACGCCGCCATTTTGGTATCCACCGTAAAGCACAGTGTGGGAAAGGCCGCGTGCAGTGCCTGCAAATGGGTGAGCGGATCCGCCACGGCACAGACCACGTTCTCCACCGTCAGCAGCAACTGGTGCGCCTGTGCCACGGCCATCAGCCTGTCCACACAGGCGAAGTTATCGTCGATGTGGTGGTCGGAGGGCAGCCCGCCCCACAGGTGCAGCACCAGCTTTTGGGCGCCGATGGCCTGCGCCATCTCACAGTTTTTTTCAAAGAGCGCAAAGGCGTTCTCCCAATCGCCCGCTTCGTGCCTGCTCAATCGTTCCCCCACCTGTTTTTCCACGTGCAGCACCGGGCAAACCAGCCCTTCTTCGCGCACCATGTGCACGATCTGATCGCGCTGCGCATGCCAGTCGTGGAACATCAAAAACTCGTATCCGTCGCAGTGCAGCTGTGCGGCATAGCTGGCCATCAGGCGTGGGTCGCGCCCGTTGGGACGTCCGATAAATGCGCCCGTAGAGCATAAAATTCTCGCTTGCATGTCGTTCCCCGCTCTCTGTTCCCATGCGTCCATGGGGTTGCAATTTGGATTATACGCACAAATGCACCTCGCTGCAACGCGCGTTGCGCGATGGCGCTGCGCCTGTATCCATCACAAGGCCCGCATGGAGAGAACGGACAGGCGTCCCAACAGCCTGTGTTTGGGGGCGCCCGCCCACGGCTTTGCTCATGCGATCGGGGTCAGCAACCCTCCGCCCGGCAAGGTGAGGGTATTGCCGTTGAGCCACGCATTGGAAGCATTGGCCGCGTCGTAGTAAATGTTGTGTCCATTGCTCTGTATATTGCTGCAATCCGTGCGCGCATTGGTCAGCACGGTGAGGTACGACGTATCCGTCAGCTGCCACTGGGCCGTCTCGTCCAGGTTCACATGCACTTCCTTGCCGGTATGCGCTGCGTTGACGGCCCCCACAAGTGTGCTGCCGTCCTTCAGGTTCAGCTGCAGCGCACTGCTCTCATCGACCAACAGGTCGCCCGCCAGTACCTGGGAGACGGCATTGAGCACGAGCTGCCCGCCGTTTTGCGCCGGTGTCCCCCCGTCGCCATCGCCGGATACCCTGGCCAGGATGCCGCCGGGGAACGAAAGCGTTGCCCCCTGTAGCGTGACCTGTGCGCGCGCATTGGCCACCTCAAACATCGGGGCGTCTGAAGTCGCGCACAGCGTGCTCTGCAATGCCGTAAACGTCGCCGTTCCCTGCGCCGTCTGCGTGGAATCGCGCCGGTACAGCACGACCCCATTTTCGCCAGTCAATGCACAGTTCTGCAGCACAACGCCGCCCATTTCCTCCACCACTGCGCATTGGCCCTTGTCTGCCATGCCTGTGACCGCATTGGCCGTGACGGTTCCCGCCGAATAGATGCACGGGCTCGCTTGCCCAGATGTATGCAGATCGCCCTCCGTCACTGTGATTGTACCTTCTCCGGGCCCCGTCGCCACAGCCGCACTGTACGCGCCGTGCGTGGCGATCTCCACGCGCTGGGCGTCAATCGTTGCGCCAAACGTCGCATACAGCCCCTGTGAGGCATCCTGTTGCGTGCAGATCGTCGCGTCATCCAGCGACACGCCGCTCTCGCTTCCCACGGCAAAGACGGCGCCGGCACTCTCGCCATCGGTCTCGATCGTCACGCGCTCTATCTCAGCGCCTCCCTGCTGCACCACAAGCGCCGCATTGCGCCCGTAGAGGTTGCTCTCCTCCTGGCTTGTGGTATCGCCGCCCTTTTGCAGTGCAACGCCGATCAGGTTGATCTGCCCGTCATTTTGCACCAGCACCACCGATTGGTCAGCCGCAATGGCCGCAAGCGCGCGCGAAAAGATGCTCTGCTCCGTCTGATCTACGACGTAGGCTGCATTTTGCGCTGCACTCTGTGGGCATATTTCTGCAGCGTCCAGCGAAGCGATTTCCACCGTGCTTGCCGTACCGCCTAAGAGGGTGATCGTCACCACGTCTCCAACGCTGAGATCTTCGATGCTCTTGCGCACCTGTTCTCCGTTGTATTGCTGCACGATCTCCACGCCATCTTTGATCGCAATGATCTGCGTCTCCCCCGTGGTGGTAAAGCCGCTATCCGTCGATATGCCATCGGATGTCTCCTGCTGTTGCTCTGCCGCCTCCGGCGACGGATTACCGGCATTCTCCTGCGGCTGGATAGACGAGTCCGCCGCGCTCTCTCCGCTGCGCTGCGGCGCCTGTCCATCGCCGGACGCGTCCGTGGAGGGCTCCGTCTGCCCGCTCTGCACCACCGTTCCCAGTTCCAGCGTCAGTTCGTTGTTGGCAATGGAAATGATGCGACCTGTAATTTGTGCCGTACCACTACAGCCCGCCGTCAGGGCCACGGTCAATATAGCGGCCAGCGCTATGGCGCCCATTCGTTTATTTGTATGCAATCGTATGGCCCTGCCTCCTTTCTCTTCTCACGGCTCGATTGTAAAGGAGGCTTGTGACCGCATTGGGGCCGGATCGCGCCGCTTTCCGGCGTTTTCGCGTCCTCTTTTATACGATGAAGGCCATCTGTCACATTTCATACAAATGTATTGTTCTCATAATTTACGGCACAGATTATAAGATTTCTCTATACCGACTTCATATTTATATATCATGATATCTGGATTTTATGTTTTGGACGATCTGTTGTACATCACCGTCTGGGATTCTATCCGATCTGCCATACTACGCCACCGCCTTGGCTTTTAGCGTACAGTCCAACAGCACAAGGCCCCATGCAGCTTTGTGCCAACGGGTCGGTCAACGCCACCGAAAGGCGCACCTTCTACGTCCTGCAATCGACCTTCTACAGGCATCTTTTCCCATATTGGCCATACTGTATCGTTTCCCCCGTCTGCTTACACTCCATCTTTGCCCACAAGCTTTGCTACTTGCGCGTATAAAAAAACGGCTCTAAAAGAGCCGTCCTGTTCCCACTGCCTTTACAGCAACAGGCCGCCCGTCATATCCACAATGCTGCCAATGGCGAACATGGACTGCTCGCTGGCCAGCATCGCCACCATGTGCCCCATGTCCTCGGGTTCTCCCAGCCGGCCAATGGGCACACGCCGCATCCGCTCTGCCATGAATTCGGGCTGTTCGCGCAGGCGCATTTCCGTGAACTTGTTGCGCACAAATCCCGGCAGCACCGCATTGACGCGGATGCCGTACTGCGTCACATCGCGCGCCAGCGCTTTGGTCAGCCCGATCACCCCCGCCTTGCTGCTGTTGTAGCCCACGCGGCCGTGCGTGGTGGAGGATACGCCCGCCTTGCTGGATATGTTGACGATCGATCCCGGCGCCTTGCGCGAAAGCAGATGGCGCACCATGGCGCGCGAGGTCAGAAACATGCTGGTCAAATTGGTGCGCTGTATCTCTTCCCACTGGCTCAGTTCCATCTCCCAGATGGGGATGGTGGGGCTGATCCCCGCATTGTTGACCAGTATGTCCACCTGCCCAAAGGCGTCGATGGCCGCCTCAAACAGGTGTGCCACCTCCGCTTCCAGGCCTACATCCGCCTGCACCGCGATCGTCTGCGCGCCGGTCTGCTGTGCGATCTGCTGCGCAAAGGCTTCGCACTGCGCGGGCTGGGAGCGGTAGTTGACCACGACGTTGGCCCCCTCCTGTGCAAACACGCGGCTGATGCCGCTGCCAATCCCCTTGGCGCCCCCCGTCACAATGACCGTCTTTCCCTTTAAACCCAAATCCATTTGCGTTCCTCCTCCATGATGGGCGCCCCCACGCCCCTGCCGCCGGCGATTGCGCCGTCGCACCCGGCATCCATTTTCATCGCTTGGCACACGCGGCGCGCTGTCGGCCCCTGTCCCAATCCCACAGCGCTTCCCCTCGCCGCGGTTTCGCGCCTGCAAAAAACCATTGTACAAGAGGGCGGCGCGCTGTCACCGGCAGCACGACCGCCCTCTTGCACGGGCTATCCACCGCCCATGTTCTCTGTAACTACCAAAACGCCATCCTCGATGGCAAACTGTGACTTCTTCTTGCCTCACCGCACAAACTGCAGCACCGCATCCTGGAGCGCGTCCGCGCTGAGCACCGTATCGTGCACAACGGGCTGTGAGAAGAGCGCGTCAATCGGCTCCGGCACCGCCTGCCCACACAGTTTGGCAAGCGCCTCGGTATCCGCCTGCACCTGCCCGCAAGGGGTCTGCCCCAGCGCGGATAGCACATCGGCCGCAAATTTAAACGGGCTGGCCGTGCCCAACACCACCACGGGCACGCCATCGGTCTGCCGGGCGTCCACCACGTGCATGCTCACCGCCGTGTGCGGGTCCAGCAACACGCCGTCCTCGCGATATACGCGCGCAATGGTCTGCGCCACCGCCGCATCGTCGGCCCAGCCCCAGGCAAAGTCCGCGTGCATGCGCTGCAACACCTCTGCGCCCACGTCAAACGGCCGCCCCTGCTTTTGCAGCTGCATCCACTGCTGCACCTTTTGGCCGTCGCGGCCGCACAGTTCAAAGAGCAACCGCTCCAGATTGCTGGAGACCAGAATATCCATGCTGGGCGACGTGGTTCTGTACAGCGTCCCGCCGGCATCGTATACGCCCGTATCAAAGAAGCGCGCCAATACGTTGTTGCGATTGGAGGCCCCGATGAGTTTGCGCACCGGCAGCCCCATCTGTTTGGCATACCACCCCGCCAAAATGTTGCCAAAGTTGCCGGTCGGCACGGCAAAGTCCACCGGCTCGCCCGCCGCAATGCGCCCCTGTTCCATCAGCTGCGCATATGCCGCAAAGTAGTAGGCAATCTGCGGGGCCAAGCGCCCAAAATTGATGCTGTTGGCGCTGGAGAGCGTATAGCCCGCCTCTTTGGCGCTTGCGGCAAACGACGCATCGCCCATCAGCGTCTTGACAGCGCGCTGGCAGGCGTCAAAATCGCCCTCCACCGCAAACACCGCCACATTCTGCCCCGTCTGGGTGGCCATCTGCAGCCGCTGCGCGGGCGAGACGCCCTCGTTGGGGTAAAAGACGCTGATGGCGGTATCCGGCTTATCCGCAAAACCGCACAGCGCCGCCTTGCCCGTATCCCCGGATGTGGCGACCAGAATCAGCACCTTTTGCGCGGCGCCCGTCTGCTTGGCGCTGTACGCCAGCAGCAACGGCAGCATCTGCAGGGCGATATCCTTAAATGCGCACGTCGGCCCGTGGAACAGTTCGAGCGTATACACGTCCCCGTGTACATGCGTGAGCGGCACCGTCTTTGTATCTGTAAAGCTCGCATACGCCTGTTGCGTCAGGCGGGACAGCGTCTGTTGCGGTATCGCAAAGTACTGCCCCAGTACCGCGGCGCTGATCGCATCATACGGCTGCCCGGCAAAGCCGGCCCACTGTTCGCGGGCAAGTACGGGAAACGTCTGGGGCACAAAGAGCCCGCCATCCTGCGCCAGCCCACACAATACCGCTTCAAACGGCGTTGCGCAAAGCCCCTGGCGCGTTGAAACCAACTGCATTATTCCACGATCCTATCTTTCAGATTGTCCGGCACGTCCTCACTGGCCGCCGAAATGGATAGCACCAGGCGCACCGTATGGGCCTGTAGCATGGCGTCCAACCGCGTCAAAAGCGGCTGGATTGCATCGAGCGGCTGATCGACCATGCGCAAAAAGTGATCCACAAAAATGGTGTGAATATCAAAATCGCCTGCAATCAAGCCGGCGATAAAGCCGAAGAACTGCTCTTCGTTATGGATTTCATATTCATTGGCGTTCACCAGACGGATGCTGTACTGCAAGTCAAACATGCGCTCGGGCGTGTCATCGACAAACACCACTTTGCCCAGTGCATCGCGAATGATTCCGTTGGCCATGTCCACCATCCGCTTGGTCTTGCCCGCACCCTTGATGCCGCATACGAGTTTAATCATGCCAAACACCTCCAAAGTATTGGTCCAGACGATCCGATACACGTGCCGCGCCGCCAGTCGCCATCCGCGCGAAATGCCGCCCATACGCAGCGGCCCGCCTCGCGCTCCCGTTCTCCCCGTCCATTGGGCCGGCGCGCGCACACGCTTCAAGTTGACTTTATTATACCCCATCCCCCTGCTACAGGGAAGGTAAAAAACGTATACAACGTAAAAAAACAGGCGCCTTTTGTTTCATACTTTGCAAGGGCGATGTTCCGGTTTCCGGCACGCGCATCGCCCATACGCAGGGGGGTTTCGCGTCGGATGCCGTCGTTTTCCGTCCAAAATCTGAATGGCCCCGGGCGCCGGGCGGAAAAAATCCTGTACGTTTGGTGGACGAGTTGTTATACTATATCCGTACAATTTGTAAGGAAATCGGGCGTGCAACGGCTTGCGCCCGCAGGAGGCATATTCATGGAGTACAAACCGATTGTCTACGACAGGGAAACCGTCGACAAAGTGCTGGAGATCCTGGCGGAGGAAATCGTTCCCGCCGAGGGCTGTACAGAGCCCATCGCCATCGCGTATGTGGCGGCACGCGCGGCCAAGCTTCTGGGCCGCGAGCCGGAGCGCATCGTGGTGCGCCCCAGCGGCAACATCATCAAAAACGTCAAGTCCGTCGTCATCCCCAACAGCGGCGGCCTGGTGGGCATCGAAGCCGCCGCGGCCATGGGGGCGCTGGCGGGCGATGCCGATCAGGAGTTGATGGTCATCTCCCACGCCACGCCGGAGCAGGTTGCGCGCGTCAAGGCCTTTCTGGAGAAAGACGTGATCGAGGTCGCCATTGCGGACAACGACGCCAAACTGTACGTGTGGATTGAGCTGTACGCGGGCGATCAGAGCGTGTGCGTGGAGATCAAACACACGCACACCAACGTGACCAAAATCGTGCAGAACGGTAAGACGATTCTGGACATCCCCTGTGCCGACGGCGACTTCAACTCCTCGCTGGCGGACCGCAGCATCCTGTCCATCGAGATGATCTACAACATGAGCAAGACCATCGATC
>DXZF01000381.1 GCA_019415425.1 Bacillota bacterium
ACATGGTGGTGGGCGACCGCCTCTCCTCGACGTACTTTACCGAGAACAAACGCCCCTTCCACAATGCGGGCAACGTGGTGGTGCGCAAGCTGGTCAATCTGTTTTTCAAGGGCAACGTCACCGACATCATGACGGGGTACCGCGCCTTTAGCAGGACGTTTGTCAAATCCTTCCCGGTGCTCAGCCAGGGCTTTGAAATCGAGACCGAGATGACCATCCACGCGCTGGACAAGAACTTTTTGGTGCAGTCCATCCCGGTCACCTACCGGGACCGCCCCGAGGGCAGCACCTCCAAGCTCAACACCTATGCCGACGGCCTGCGCGTGCTGCGCACCATTTTCCGGCTGTATAAGGACTACAGGCCGTTCCGCTTCTTTGGCGCGCTGGCCATCGTGTTTTTGTTGATCGCGCTGGGGCTGTTCATTCCGGTACTCGTCGAATTCGTCCGCACGGGACTGGTGCCGCGCATGCCCACGCTGGTGACGGCGGTGTTCTTTGGCCTGGCAGCCATCCAGTCGTTTACCTGCGGGCTGATTTTGGACACACAGGGCAAGAAGAGCCGGCAGAACTTTGAAATCCAGCTCAATCTCATGCAGATGCTGCACCAGAGCCGTGCAGAGCGGCAGGAGCAGAGCGAATGAGCGGGGAAAAGGGCGCTGCACTGCAGCGTCCTTTTTCGTTACACAGAGAATCTCGAACTGTGAAAGTGAGGCAAACGGGAGTGTGGCTATGCGCCCAGCTGCGCCATTGCGACCTCAAGGGAGATATGCGTGCGCGTGTACGCCGTATGGGGCGTTGACAAACGCCGCCGCGGCCGTTACAATGGCGCAGTTGTCAAATGTGGCACGAACAGCTGGCAGAATGTTTCAGTTTTTGAAAAAAACGCTTGCTTTTCGCGCCAACTTTGGGTATACTCTATAAGCCTCTGTGCATGCGCACAGGGAATTCGGGTTGAAGCGGAAGGTTGCCGGCATCGGCAAGCCGGGGAATTTCCGTGGACCAAGTCCGACAATCGGGCGGCGAGTTCCATCGCCGTTTTCCCAAAAGAGACGGCACACACGGCACCGTGTGAATGGGACTGCGTAAACAAGGAGGGTTAACATGCCGAGCCAAAAAATTCGTATCAAGCTCAAGGCCTATGACCACAACCTCATCGACCAGAGTGCCGAGAGGATCGTGGACACTGCAAAGCGTTCGGGCGCCAAGATTTCCGGCCCCATTCCGCTGCCGACAGACAAGGAAATCATCACCATTTTGCGTGCGCCCCACAAGTACAAAGACGCGCGTGAGCAGTTCGAGATAAAGACGCATAAGCGCATTATCGATATCTTGGATCCCACGTCCAAAACGGTTGACTCGCTGATGCGGCTTGACTTGCCCGCCGGGGTGGACATTGAGATCAAACTCTGATGCGGTGGAGGTGACGGACGTGAAAAAATCCATTATGGCGAAAAAGCTGGGCATGACCCAGGTCTACGCACAGGACGGCACGGCGGTAGCGGTGACGGTGCTGCAGGCGGGCCCGTGTTATGTCGTGCAGAAGAAGACGGTAGAGAAGGACGGCTACAGTGCCGTGCAGCTGGGCTTTGGCGAGATCCGCGAGAGCCTGGTCAACAAGCCCAAAGCGGGCGCATTCCAAAAGGCCGGCCTCAAACCGCTGCGCACCTTGAAGGAATTCAAGCTCGAGGATGCAGAGAATTACGAGGTGGGCCAGGAGATCAAGGCCGACGTATTCGCTGAGGGCGACAAGGTCGACGTCAGCGCGACGAGCAAGGGCAAGGGCTTCCAGGGCGTCGTCAAGCGCCACAACCAGGCGCGTGGCCGCATGACCCATGGTTCCGGGTTCCACCGGGCCCCGGGCAGCATGAGCGGCGCCAGCGACCCGAGCAAGGTCATGAAATCCAAGAACCTGCCCGGACAGATGGGCGGGGAGAAGGTCACGGTGCAGAACCTGACGGTCTTTTCGGTCGACGCCGAGAAGAATGTCATGCTCATCCGCGGCTCTGTGCCCGGGCCGAACGGCGCACTGGTGTGCATCACCGATTCGGTGAAAAACTGAGCGGGAATTAAGGGAGGTACAACCCAATGCCAAAGGTCAATATATACGATATGACTGGCGCAGTGGTGGGCGAGATGGAACTGAGTGACGCCGTATTCGGCATCACCCCCAACGAGGTCGCCATGCACACAGTCGTCAAGGCACAACTGGCCAACCGGCGCCAGGGCACGCAGAGCGCGCTCACCCGTGCCGAAGTCTCCGGCGGCGGCATCAAGCCGTGGCGCCAGAAGGGGACCGGCCGTGCGCGGCAGGGCTCCACGCGCGCCCCGCAGTGGCGCAAGGGCGGCGTGGTGTTCGCGCCCAAACCGCGCGATTACCATCAGGACGTCAACAAGAAGCTGCGCCGTCTGGCCATCAAGAGCGCGCTTTCCAGCAAGGTGGAAGCGGGCACGATGACGGTGCTGGACAGCATCGCGTTTGAAAAGCCCCGCACCAAGGACATGGCCGCGGTGCTCAACGCCCTGGAGGCCAACTGCAAGACGCTGCTGGTGCTGGATGCGCCCGACCAGACGGTCGAGCTGTCCGCGCGCAACCTGCCCGGCGTCAAGACCATCGTCTGCGGCACGATCAACGTCTACGACATTCTCAACTGCGAGAAGATGATCGTCACCAAGAAGGCGGTCGAAACGATCTCGGAGGTGTATGCCAAATGAAGACTGCGCACGATATCATCCTTCGCCCGATCCTGACGGAAAAATCCTACATGGATCTGGCCGACAAAAAGTACGTCTTCGTCGTGCACCCCGATGCCAACCGCACCCAGGTCAAGCAGGCGGTGGAAACGCTGTTTGACGTACAGGTGCAGAAGGTGAACATCGTCAACCAGCTCGGCAAGATCAAGCGCCAGGGCATGACGAGCGGGCGCCGCGCGTCCGTCAAGAAAGCTTATGTCACGCTGAAGAGCGATTCCAAGGCCATCGAATTCTTCGAAGGCATGGCGCAGTAAGCGGGCTTATACGGGAGGAAACGGATCATGGCTATCAAGAAATACAAGCCGACTTCGCCGGCCCGCCGTGGCATGACGGTGACCGACTACAGCGGTTTGACCAAGACCGAGCCCGAGCGCTCGCTGCTGCAGGATCTCAAAAAGTCCGGCGGCCGCAACGCGCACGGCCGGATTACCGTCCGCCATCGCGGCGGCGGCAACAAGCGCCAGTACAGAATCATCGACTTCAAGCGCAACAAGGACGGCATCCCGGCCAAAGTGGCGACGCTGGAGTACGATCCCAACCGCACGGCGTTCATCGCGCTGCTGCACTATGCCGATGGCGAAAAGCGCTACATCCTGGCGCCCATCGGCCTGAAGGTCGGCGACAAGGTCCTTTC
>DXZF01000382.1 GCA_019415425.1 Bacillota bacterium
GTTTGACCCGGCGCGCGGCATTGTGGGGGCGCTGTTCCAAAAGGATGCGCGCAAACATCTGGCGGATGTCACCCGCCAGGCGGTCAAGGGCGCTTTGCAGCTGGGCGAAAAGGAAAAGACGGCGCTTGTGCCCGGCACGGCGCGCATTTTCGCCACCGACGGCGTGCGACTGGGCGTGTACTGCGATGCGCACGGCGCGCTGCACGGCGTCAAGGCGGTCTGCCCACACCTGGGGTGCGCGCTCTCGTTCAACCCGGCAGAGTGCACGTGGGATTGCACGTGCCATGGATCGCGCTTTGCCATCGACGGCACCGTGCTCGAGGGCCCCGCGCAGACCGACTTGCAGACGTTTACACTCGCATAAATCCATGTGAAAGGGTTTCGAATGGGACGCTTGCGTGCTATAATCAAATACGACAAAATTTGTAGGTATCGGCAGGAGGAGGTTTCCCATTGACAATCCCACAAGACCGGCAACAGGCCTATGAGGCGCTGTGCGCACATACACATACACAGAGCCTGATCAAACATGCGTTGAGCGTGGAAGCGGCCATGCGCGCCATGGCGCGCCACTTTGGCGAAGACGAAGAGGCTTGGGGCATCGCAGGGCTTTTGCACGACCTCGACTACGAGCAGTTTCCTGAGGAACACTGCCAGCACACCCCGCAGATGCTGCGCGAGCTGGGCTATGGGGAGGACTTTATCCGCGCCATCCTCAGCCATGGGTACGGCCTGTGCACCGATGTGGAGCCGCAGACCAATCTGGAGAAATCCCTCTATGCTGTCGATGAGTTGACCGGCCTCATCACCGCGTGCGTACTGGTGCGGCCCAGCAAATCCATCCTGGATCTGACGCTCAAGAGCGTGCGCAAAAAGTGGAAGGACAAGGCGTTTGCCGCCGGCTGCAACCGCAGCGTCATCCTCGACGGCGCACAGCGGTTGGGCATGGACTGGGATACGCTGTGTACCCTGGTCATGGAAGGGATGAAGGCGGCCGCCAAAGAACTGGATTTGGTCGGCAATCTGGAAGGAGCAGTGCAATGATTCGTCGTATGGTGTTTTACAGGCTTAAGAAGGATTTGAAAGAGCGGCAGCAGGCCATCGACGCGCTGCGCGCGCGGTTTGAAGCGGCCAAGGAGAAATTGCCCGGCTTTCTGTCCCTGACCTTTGGCGTAGACTGTGTGGGCAAAGAAAATGCAGACTGCGTGGCCATCATGGACTTTTCCGATCAGGCGTCGCTGGACCACTACGCAGAACACGATATACACAAGGAGATCATCGCCTACTGCCAGACCATCCGGGATCAGAGCGTGATCGTGGATTTTCCCATCTCTGACGAGCAGGCGGCGCGCCCGATGACCGGCGGCATTCGCCACATCGTCGCGTGGAAGTTCCAACCCGCGGCACAGGGGCGCACCAACAAGGAAAATGCCATGGAGATGAAGCGCCGCCTGGAGGAGTTGGCGCCGCGCATCCAAGGGGCCCTGTGCATGTACGTAGGCGTGGACAGCACGCCGCAGGGCCATTACGATGGCGTGTTGGACAGCGTGTTTACCGACTTTGAGGCGCTGCATGCCTACAAGGTACATCCGGAGCACGTGGAGATCTCGGCGTTTTGCAAGAGCGTACGAGAAGACCGCATCGCGGTGGATTTTGAAGCGTAGACGATCATCGAAGGGAGAGAAAATGGATGCGCATCCTGCACCTGCCGCTCTCGCGGCAGCCAAAGCGCCTGCCGGTGGCCCTTGTGCTGGCAGCGATCACATTTGCATTGGCCACTTTGTGTTCGGGCGCCGTGGGCCTGGGCGCCGGCGTGCGCATATCGCTGGCGGATGTGATGCTGTACCCCGCCGCCGTGCTGCTGCCCTTGAAGTGGTGCGTGCCTGCCATCGCAGTGCCGTATGCGGTGGCCACGTGGCTGCTCAGCGGCTGGGAGATGGCCATCGGCGTTTTGCTTATCAAGGGCGCGTGCGCCGCGGCAATGGTATATGTGTACGATACGGTGGATGCCTCCACGCGTGGGCACAGCCTGATGCCGTTTATGGCGCACGGATTTCTCTCGTGCCTGGGCGTGCTGCTGTATGATATCTTTGGGTTTGGCCTTTTGACGGCGCTGCCCGCCTTTGCGGTGGAATTGGTACAATGGGTGCTCACGGGCACGCTGGGCACGGCACTGGTGGGGTCCATCGATCGCTGGCCAGAGGCGTTGCAACGCCTGTTGTATCCCCCTCAGACGGCATCGCATGACGCGACGCCGCACGCGGACGTACCGCATACCAGTTGACGGAGAGCTGCGGATGCGCAAAATCGCCTGGAAAAAGCCGATGCAACCACGGCCGCTGGTATTCTGCGCAGCGGCATTTGCAGGTGGTGTGGGCATGGCGGCGTTGCGCACCTTTCCGCTTTGGGGCATCGGGATCGCCGTGGCCATGGCGGTCCTGTCGGCCATATGGGTTTTGAGAGGGTGGAGTGGAACGACGTTTGTCGTGCTGATGACCGCCCTCTTCTTTTTGTGCGGATGGATGCGCGGGTCGTCGGCGTGGGAGCAGACGCCTCCAGACGTTCCCGCGCAGGCAATCCTGACCGGCACGGTACGCAG
>DXZF01000383.1 GCA_019415425.1 Bacillota bacterium
GGCATGGACTATCCCAAGGCGTATCAGGTGCTGGGCATCACGCCGACGCAGCAGAGCGCCAGCGCATCGGCGCAGCAGGAGCAGGACCCGTCCGCCGCATCGGGGCAGAGCCCGTCTCTCTCGGAGGTACTCCATTTGCTGGATTAGCGTTTTCGCTTAGAAAGGGGAGCATCGCGTGCAGTTAAGTGAGAAAAAGCGTAAGCTCCGTATGGTATACATCATCTATGTCACCATTGCGTGTTTCGCATTGCTCATCGCAAGGGTGTTTTATCTTCAGATCATACAGGGGCCGGAGCTGGTGGAGCGGGCCCTCAACCAATGGACGCGCGAGACGGCGGTGAGCGCCAAACGCGGGTCTATTTTGGATTGTAACGGAGAGATCCTCGCGCAGAGCGGTTCGGCGGACACGGTGCTGCTGCATCCCAAGCAGATCAACAGCAGCAGCGATCCCGCGGTGAACGAGGCGGCCTGCCAGCAGGTGGCCTCCTCGCTCGCGCCCATTTTGGAGATGGACGAGGCGACCATCCTCGCCAAGGCCAAGGACACCAGCAAGTACGAAATCTGGCTCAAGCGGCAGATTACCGCCGAGCAGGCCGACCAGATCCGCGCCCTGAACCTCAAGGGCGTGGACTTTGCCGTAGATACCAAGCGCTATTACCCCAAGGGCGACTTTTTGACGCAGGTGCTGGGCTTTACCTCGGTCGATGGCGAAGGGCTGGAGGGCCTGGAGGCCTACTACAACAAATACTTGACCGGCACCTCCGGCCTGTTGACGGAGCAGACCGACGTCAAGGGCAACGAGGTCGCCTTTGGCGAGCAGTACTACACCCCCGCGACCGACGGGTACGACGTCTACCTCACCATCGACTACGTCATCCAGTCCTACGTGGAAAAGGCGGCGCAGGACGCGTACGAACGCTACGGCGCCACCAAGGTCATGTGCATCGCCATGGACCCGCAGACCGGGGCGATTTTGGCGATGACCTCGCGCCCGGGCTACGATCTGAACGACCCGCCGCGCGACGACTCCGCCACGCTGACCGCGCTGACGCGCAACACGCTGCTGGCCGACAGCAACGACCCCGGCTCGGTGTTCAAGGTGTTCACCTACGCCGCGGCGCTGGACCAGGGGCTGACCAATGAATCCGCCACGTTTGACTGCCGCGGCGGGCGCGAGATCGGCGGCGGCTTCATCAAGTGCGCGCACAACCACGGCAGCGGCCTGTCGCTGGCCGAGGCGCTGGCGCACTCGTGCAACTCCGCCGCGATGGACCTGGGAATGGAACTGGGCGTGGAGCGGCTGTACACCTATCTTACCAACTTCGGCTTTGGGCAGAAGACCGGCGTGGATTTCAACAGCGAGGCGTCCGGCATCGTCATCGCGCAGGAAAACGTCAAGGATGCGGACCTGGCGCGCATCGCCTTTGGCCAGTCCATCACCGCCACGCCGCTGCAGACGCTCTCGGCCTTTTGCGCCGTGATCAACGGCGGCAAGCTGTACACCCCGCACTTCATGCAGAAGATCACAGATCAGGACGGCAACGTCATCGAGGAATACACCCCCACCGTGCAGCACCAGGTGATCAGCGAACAGACCAGCGAGCGCATGCGTTCGCTCTTGCAGTACGTGGTCGACAACGGCAGCGGCAGCAAGGCCGCGGTGGCGGGCTATACCGTGGGCGGCAAGACCGGCACGGCGCAAAAGTACGATGAAAACGGCCAGATCAAGAGCACGCACCTGTCGTCCTTCATGGCGTTCGCGCCGGTGGAGGACCCGCAGATCGCGGTGCTGTTCCTGGTGGACGAGGCGACGACCACCACCAGCGATTACGGCTCGCAGGTCGCGGCGCCGTACGTGGGGCAGATTCTCGAAGAGACGCTGCAGTACATGAAGGTGGAGCCCAAGTACACCCAGGAGGAGCTGCAGCAGCAGAGCAGCGTCACGGTGCCCAACGTCGTGGGCAAGACCGAGGAGGAGGCCAGGAGCCTGCTCAGCGCCAAGGGGCTGACGGCGTACATCTCGGGCACGGCGGGCGGCACGGTGGTCGAACAGATGCCGGTGGCCGGCGAGACGGTCAAAAAGGGCGAGACCGTCGCCATCACGCTCAAGACACAGGAGGAACTGGGCCCGGCCGAAATGGTGGAGGTGCCGGATCTGATCGGCAAGACCAAGGACGAGTGCCAGCAGCTGCTGGACGCCGCCGGGCTCAACTTCTACGCCCACGGCGAGGGGACGGCCAGCTGGCAGAACATCAAGCCGGGGCAGACGGTGGAAAAGCGCACCGAGATCCGCGTGGAGTTCACGGATACGCAATAGCCCCATACGGCAGGGAGACCGACGCGCGCGGCACGCACCGCGGGAAATAGGAGGCGCAGGGCATGAAACTTTCGCAGCTGTTGCAGGGGATTCAGACGCAGAGCGCGTTTGACCCGCAGATCGAAATCACATCCGTCGCATTCGACT
>DXZF01000384.1 GCA_019415425.1 Bacillota bacterium
GAGCAGGTCGGCATCCGAGAACATGATGCCGGCGCTCACCTGGCGGTCATCATAGATGACTTCGACGCCCTGATTTTGCAGCGCCTCATACAGGCCGTCGGCATACGCCTTGACCGCCTCGTCGTCGGCGCGAACGGCGCACAGATGCACCTGCCACGGCGCCACGGCCAGCGGCCAGATCGGTCCGTATGCGTCGTGATGTGCTTCACAGATGGCGGCCGCAAGCCTGCCGACGCCAATCCCATAGCACCCCATGACGGGATACTGTACCTCGCCGTTTTGATCCCTATACGTCATGTGCATGGACTGGGTGTACTTGGTGCCCAGCTGGAAGATATTGCCCACCTCAATGCCGCGGGAGATCGTGATGGACGGCTTTCCACAATGCGGGCAGATGCCGCCCTGCTGGATTTTGGCAAAGTCGTGGTATTCTGCCCCCGGTACATCGCGCTGCATGTCCAGCCCGGTATAGTGGTGCTCGTGGACATTGGCGCCGCACGAGAGGTTGTTGCGCCCGGCCAGGGAGCGATCGTACAGCACCGTAAAATCCCCGTTTAAATTCACCGGCCCGATGTATCCCGCATGCAGGCCCGAGGATTCGTCAATCACTGCCGGATGTATATCGCACTGCAGGAAATTGGTGACCTTGGTCTCGTTCACATCCAGGTCGCCGCGGATAAACAGCACGACGTAGCTGTCGTCCGCGTTGCGCTGATAGACGACGGCCTTGCAGGCGTCCTTCTCCTGGCTGTGCAGGTACGCGCAGACCTCCTCAATGGTATGGATATCGGGGGTGTATACCCGCTTCAAATCCTCCGAAACGTCGCTCTTCTGCGCCTGCACAATGCACGGGGCCGCCTCCACGTTCGCCCGGTAGCCGCATTCGGTGCAGATGGCGATCGAATCCTCCCCTACAGGGGTGAGCAGCATGAATTCATCCGAGGTGCTGCCGCCCATCATGCCGGAATCCGATGTGACGGATACGACTTCCGGCAGGCCCACCCTGGCGTAGATCCGCTCATACGCCTTGCGGCAGCGGTCGTAGTACGCCTCCAGATCCGCCTGGCTGGTGTGGAAGGAGTACGCATCTTTCATCGTAAATTCCCGTACGCGAATCAGCCCTGCCCTGGGCCTTGCCTCGTCCCGGAACTTGGTCTGAATCTGGTAGATCATAAAGGGGTATTTGTTGTGGCTTTGGCCATAGTCCCGCACCAACTGCACTGCGGCCTCTTCATGCGTCATCCCCAGCACGAGCGGGTTGCCGTTTCGATCGGTGAAACGGGCCAATTCCTTGCCGATGCTCTCGTATCTGCCCGATTCCTGCCAGAGAGAGGCCGGCATCACCACGGGAAACTGCACCTCCTGCCCGTCGATGGCGTCCATCTCCTCGCGCAGAATCTGTTCGATCTTGCGCGTCACCCGCCTGAGCGGCAAGTACGACGAAAAGATGCCGTTTGCAACATACTTCAGATAGCCGCCGCGCACCATCAGGGCGTGGCTGTCAACCGTGCAGTCCGACGGCCTTTCCTTAAATCGATCTCCCACCAGCTTTTCCAATTTCATGCAGATTGCCTCCATTTCCTCGTAAAACGCAAAACGCCCCAAGCCGTTACATCAGCTTAGGGCGAACCGTTGACCAGTCCGCGGTACCACCTAAATTCGGATTAGACCGCACTCTCTGGCACAAGAGCAAGGCTCTGATGCCATCTCTCTGTAACGGGAGAACCCGGTGGCGCTTCTCTTTTCGCGCACAGCTCAAAGACGGGTTGGGCATCCGTTCCATGAAGGCTTGCACCGGCCGCCTTTTCTCTAATACATGCAAGATGCCTACTATTTCTCTTCATCGCTTTTCCGATTGTCTATGAACATACTACAGGATGCGGCGCATGTCAAGCACATGGCAGAGGGCGCGGCCGGATGCCTCCACTCAATCCATTGAGGGCAATTGAGTTTTCATGTATGCAAAAGAGTTCTTGTTCAGTAATAATATAGACCATATCATCGCATAATCATCCAGACCGCGTTTTTTATTTCTCTATGTTGATGCCTCCTAATGCGGCCTGGCCGCGTTTCACAAAAAGGGAATTTCACAATCGGTTTCGTCATGCCACCATGCGATAAGGGCACGATCTGTCAGCGATCTCTTCCGCTCTGGATATCTCGACATCGCCTTTGGATGCAATCCCGATAGGCGGTGCAGTGACAAATCAACCGCCGTTCGCCCCCTCGATCCTCAAAACAGCTGGTCCACATCATCCTCTCCCAGCGCCACCAACGTCTGATACTTGGACAATATCACTTCCCGCGCAGAGCTGTTGCCATTTTCCCACTGGCGAAGGTCCGCATCTTCCACCACCAGAATATATTGTCTATTCAGGGAGAGTTGATAGATTTCATCCTGTGCAACCCGTGTGACGCCTGCCCTCGTAAACAACACGCCTACCTTCGCCTTTTTGTTCTGCAGGGTATGGGCAAAATTCCGGATCACTGGGACGCCTACTCTCTGTGCCCAGTTTTTGCACTCCACCAGAATGAGCGCCCCCAACTTCCACAGCTCCCCGTCCAGAGAGGCATTGGCCACGCATAGGTCCATCTCTTCCCTTGCCTGGTGCACTCTGCGCCCCGTCACGCGCAGCCCTTTGACTGCCCGAAAGAAATGGGCGGCCATCTCCTCCAAAGCCTCCCCCTTCACCTTCGCGTCTGGGGAATCCAGTGCCGCTTGCAGCTCGTCTCGTTTCAGGGGAGCAAGTGTCGGTACGGGTTTATCAAAACAGGTGTGCAGCGGAAACTCCTTTCCGATTATCTCATACACATGGCGAAGATATCCATAGCGGCTGCGCATCATCAGCGTTACATGTTTGGAGATGCTTCGCTCCTCACTTCCGCGCAGATATTCTTTGGTCCACTCGATCTGCCTTGCAAAGGACTTGATAAACACGCCCTCTTCTATCATCGTAGGGCACATTTCACAGTCGGAAATATAAGCTTTGAAATATATTCAAAAAGCGCTGAAAATCTTAGCTAAAATTTTGTTAAATTTTTGTTAATTCCCCCTGTGCCAGATTCAAGTATTTAAAAACAGTAGGATAGGATATATTGCAGAGCCTTGCAAGCTCCTTTTTACTAATCATTCCAGATTCCAGCAGAGGATAATGACGATAAAAAATCGACGGCAAGTTTTCTGCCGTCGTTGGCCGTCTGCCTATTTTCTTTCCCTTCGCTTTTGCATTGTTCATACCGCTTTTTACTCTCTGGCTGATGATGTTCCGTTCCAGTTCTGCAAATACCCCCATCATTTTAAGCATTCCCTCTGTCATCGGGTCTAACGCCTTTGTGCAGTCTACCTTGAACGCTCCAAATATCATACACAGCTTTTTTGTCTTTGCCCATTCCAGCAGTTCGCATAATTGCTTTGTGCTTCGCGTGATTCTGCTTACCTCTGTGGCTATCAAAGCGTCTCCCTGTTCCATTCGCTCCATGAAGCGCCTTAATTCCATTCGATTGTCCTTCATGCCGCTCTCGTATTCCAAATATATGTTTTCCCTTAATACCCCCTGCGCCATGAGTTCTCTGATCTGCCGCCCAATGTCCTGCCTGCTTTCATCCGTTGAGCACCTCGCGTATCCATACACCAT
>DXZF01000385.1 GCA_019415425.1 Bacillota bacterium
TATATATGGTAAAGATATAATTGGTATGATCAATGCGTAAAAATTCGATTACAGAATGAAGAAAATATAGGGGGACAGTGCGGATCCCCCATGCGGATGCTACAATGCAATTGAGGGAAGGGGCATCCAATGCACGCCGTACGGCCACCCCACGGATGGGCACCGGTGTAATCATGCGCGAAAGCGCATGGCAAACGGGAGCCCAAACGGTGCGTGGACGACACGTGCGCACAAATGGGGAGGACAAGCGGTCGAACGGCCCGAGAGGCGGGGGAAGAGCCTGAACCGGATGGCATGGTGTCGTGCCGTCCAGGCAATGGGGCCGATGGGGCCTCCGGCGCCTGCGGCTTGTGGAGGGCTCCGGGTCGGGTTGCTTGGGAAAGAGAGCCTACACAGGGGGATGGCCCGGCTGCTCCCGGCGCCTTGCAGCGCCGGCCTGGGCCGACGTCCGCTGGCCGTGCAGCCAAACGGGTTGTTGGCATGGGAACCCTGCCGTGGCGGTTGGGGACAGCGGCAGTGCCGTTCGCCACGGCGTTGCGGCCCTTGTAGCGTGCGAGCTGCTCACGTCTGCGGACCAGTGCTTCAAACCACGGCCCGCTGATGCTGTTCACGGCGGTGTGCGTGCGCAGGCACGCTCCCTGTAAATAGTTGGAACGACGCACGAGATTGTACGGCGGGGAGAGCTGCGCGGCAGGAGCGGCACCCATCGATATTCCATGCGCGTGCATGCGCACATGGCGGATGCGGTACACGCGATGGGGCCGCCTGCGCGCTGCCGTGTGCAATGGCAAAAGAGAAGCGGCGTGTGACAGATGGACGAGCATTCAGGCGGAACAGCGCACGCGGCCGCTTCCCAGATGGATGTGTGGAGGGGTGTACAATGAATGGGTCAAACGGCTGGCACTGGGCCAAGTGCCTGGTGCTTCTGGGATTCCCGTGGGCGTATCTGCGCCTGTTCCAGTGGGTGCAGGATTGCGCCAATCGCCATGCGTTTGACTGGCCGATCAGCTGGTATTTCATCCTTCCGGCAGCGCTGTATGTGGGGATGGGCCTTTTCCTGTACGGGCTGTGCAGCAGGGACGTTGCCCGCCTGCAGCGCGGGCCGTGGCGCATGGAGATCGGGACGGTGCTGGCGGCCACCGTGGCGCTCTGGGCGCTCACGCTCTGCTTCCCATTTACGTCCGCCCTCTTCCGCAGGTTGCCGGGCATCGGCCTTTTGGCGCTGTTTGCGGCGGTGTACACGTGCAGGCTGGTTGCCCTGTGGCGGGGGCGCAAGCAGGTGGATGGCAGCGCAGCGCAAACAGATGCGCAGGCGTAGGGCATCGGCCGGTGCGCTGGCATTTGGCGCAGCTGCAGATGGCCCCTTTAAGGCCTCACGAGAATTTTACGCAGAAAAGACAACGGGGCCCGCAGGCAAAGCCTGCGGGCCCCAAATGCGTGGGCGAAACCGCCATCAGTTTCCGTAACGGATCTCTTCCCAGATCTTGTTGTAGGTCTCGGTCATCTCGCCCAGATCCCAGTAGATCTCGCAGTTGGACAGCGTCTGGTCGTCGGGGTTGTAGGCGGGGTTCTCGATGTATTCCTGGCCCATCTGCTCCAGCGCAGCGGTGCTGGGCGTGGAGTAACCGATGTACGCGCAGTTCTGCGCGGCCACGTCCACATCGCACAGGTAATTGATGAAGCGGTACGCGGCGTCCATGTTCTGGCACGTGTTGCTGACCACCACGGCGTCCACAAAGTAGTTGCTGCCCTCTTTGGGCACCACATACGCCAGGTCCTCATTCTCGTCCATGCACAGCACGGCGTCGCCGGCGTACACCACGGCCAGTGCAGCCGAACCGCTGATCATCGTCTCCTTGACCAGGTCGGTCTGATAGCTCTGCACCAGCGGTTTCTGCTGTTTGAGCAGGTTGCCCGCCTCCTGCACCTTGGCCGCATCGCGCTCGTTGCACGAATAGCCCAGGTACTTGAGCGCCACGGCCATGGAATCGCGCACGCTGTCGTACATCACGATCTGGCCCGCGTACTTCTCGTCAAACAGGATGCCCCACGAATCCACCGGCTCCGTCACCTTGGTGGTGTCGTACAGGATGCCCAGCGTGCCAAAGGTATACGGCACGGAGTACTCGTTGTTGGGGTCGTAGTCCAGGTTCTTGAACTTGTCGTCGATATTGGCGTAGTTGGGAATCTGCGACAGGTCCAGCTTGGCCAGCTTGTCTTCGGCGATCAACCGCTCGACCATGTAGTCGGAGGGGAAGAGGACGTCGTACTGCGAACCGCCGTCCAGCTTGGCCAGCATGGCCTCGTTGGAGTCAAAGGTGTCGTAGATGACGTTGATGTCGGGGTTTTCCGCCTTAAACGCGTCCAGCACTTCGGGGTCGATATAATCGCCCCAGTTGTACACGCGCAGGGTGGTCTGCTCGCTGCTTCCTCCTCCGCCACAGCCGCCCAGGATCGAAAGGGTGCAAACTGCGGTGAGGGAGATGGCGAGCGCACGAAGGAATTTGTTCATTTTACACTCTCTCCTTTATCTTTTTACTCTGCCGGTGCGATCGTACGTTGACGATGATCAGCAGGGTTAACACACACACGAACATGATGGTGGACAGCGCGTTGATCTTGGGATTGAGACCGCGGCGCGCCATGGAGTAGATGGTCATGGACAGGTTGGACACGTCCTGCGATGTAAAATAGCTGATGACAAAGTCGTCAATGGACAGCGTAAACGCAAAGATGAAGCCGGTGAAGATGCCGGGAAGAATCTGCGGCAGGATCACGCGCCGCAGCGCGTACGCGGGCTTGGCGCCCAGGTCCATGGCGGCCTCGTACTGGTTTTGCGGCAGCTGCTGCAGCTTGGGCAATACCGAGAAGATGACGTACGGCAGGTTGAAGGTGATGTGCGCGAGCAGCATCGTGCCGTACCCCAGCCGGATGCCCAGGAAGATGAACAGCAGCATCAGCGAGATGCCCGTGACGATGTCGGCGCTGACCATGGGGATGTACGTGATGTTCTCCACCACCGAGCGGGTGCGCCGCTTCATGCTGTGGATGCCCACCGCGGCCAGCGTGCCCAGGATGGTGGCGCACACCGCGGCCAGGATCGCGATGGACAGCGTGACCCACAGCGCGCTCATCAGCGTGGAGTCGCGGAACAGCTGGGCGTACCAGTCCAGCGAAAAGCCCTGCCATTTGCCCATGGACCGGCCGGCGTTGAAGGAAAAGACCATCAGCGTCAAAATGGGCGCGTACAGGAAGATGAGCACCAGGGAGACAAAGGTCCATTGCAATGCCTTTTTCACCACAGCATCCCTCCCTGGTTGTCCTTGTCGTATTTGCGCATGATCAGCATGCTCAGCAGCACCAGCGCCATCAGCACGATGGACAGCGTGGCGCCAAAGTGCCAGTCGCGCATGAAGTAGAACTGGTTTTCGATCAGTTCGCCGTACATCGGCACGTGGCCGCCGCCCAACAGCCGCGACACGGCAAACGTGGTGATGGCGGGCATAAAGCACATGGTAATGCCGGAGACGATGCCGGGTACGCTCAGCGGCAGCGTTACGCGGGTAAAGCGCTGTAAGGCGCCTGCGCCCAGGTCCTCGGCCGCCTCGTACAGGTGCGGTTCGATCTTGACCAGGACCGAGTAGATCGGCAGCACCATAAACGGCAGGAAGTTGTACACCAGGCCCACCACGACGGCCGGCGTGTTGTACAGCAACGAGACGCTCTCAATCCCGATGGCGCGCAACAGCTGCGCGACGATGCCGTTGTTGTTCAAGAGCGCAATCCACGCATAGGTGCGCAACAGGAAGTTCATCCACATCGGGATGATGACCAGCATCAGGATGATGCTGCCCATGGAAAAGTCGCGCGAGGCGAGGATCAGCGCCAGCGGATAGCCGATCAGAAGGCACAGCGCCGTGGCGATGACGGCCAGATACAGGCTGTTGAGAAAGACGCCGACGTACGTCGAATCAAACGCGCGGGCGATGTTGGACACCGAGAACACGACATTCCCGCTGGGGTCCACGGCCGTCAGGCCGTAATACAGCACGATGAACAGCGGCACCACGATGAAGATGACCATCCACACCAGATATGGCGCCGCAAAGAGACTGCGCTTCATGCCTGAATCTCCTCCAACTGCTCCTGTTCGGCCGCGAGCGGCTCATCCGAGCGCTTCATGACGTGGATGGCGTCGGGTTCAAGGTACAGGCCCACCGTGTCGCCCACGTTGACGGCATCTGTGGTGTGCACCATCCACGAGAAGCCCGCGCTGTCCTCCAGCATGATCTCGTAGTGCACGCCCATGAAGATGACGGACTGCACGGTGCACGTCACCATGCCCCGATCCACCGGCACGATGTCGATGTCCTCCGGCCGCACCACGACCTCCACCTCTTCGTCCTTGGCAAAGCCGGCGTCCAGGCACGGGAAGTCGTAGCCGGCAAAATGGCACAGGTAGTCTTTGACCATGCGCCCGTCAATGAGGTTGCTCTCGCCGATGAAGTCGGCCACAAACGCGTTGGCGGGCTCGTTGTAGATATCCACCGGCGTGCCGATCTGCTGGATTTGCCCGCGCGACATGACCACGATGGTGTCGCTCATCGTCAGCGCCTCTTCCTGATCGTGCGTGACAAAGATGAACGTGATGCCCAGCTGTTGCTGCATCTTCTTGAGCTCCAGCTGCATCTCCTTGCGCATCTTCAGGTCCAAAGCGGCCAGCGGTTCGTCCAGCAGCAGCACTTCGGGCTCGTTGATCAGCGCGCGCGCGATGGCCACGCGCTGCTG
>DXZF01000386.1 GCA_019415425.1 Bacillota bacterium
CCCAGAGCAGCGAAAAGCTGCGCGAGGCGCGTCATGCTGGAAAGCGCATTGTAGAACTGCTGCAGGAAAACGTGCGGCCACGCGATCTGATGACGCGCGGCGCGTTTGAAAACGCCATCCGCGTGGCCATGAGCATCGGCGCCTCCACCAACTGCATCCTGCACATCCCCGCCATTGCAAAAGAGGCGGGCGTGGACGTGACGCTGGAGGACTTTGAAACCATCGGCGCACACACGCCCACCATCGCCAAAATCAATCCCTCCGGTCCCTTTACCACCGACGAGTTTGAGGCGGCCGGCGGCGTACCGGCCGTGATGGCCTCGCTCAAGACGCTGTTGGACTGCACGCAGCGCACCGTCTCGGGCAAAGACATCGGGCAGATTGCGGACAGCGCCCCGTGGCGGGACGACAACGTCATCCGTCCCCTGTCAAATGCATACGAACCCGAAGGCGGGCTCAAGATTCTGCACGGCAACCTCGCCCCGGGCGGCGCCGTGTGCAAGCGCAGTGCGTGCAGCAAACAGATGTGGCACCACAGCGGCCCGGCGCGCGTGTTCGATTGCATGGAGGACGCCATCGACGCCGTCCATCAAAACGATATCCAGCCCGGGTCGGTGATCGTCATCCGCTATGAGGGGCCCATCGGCGGCCCCGGGATGCGCGAGATGCAGATGATCACCGCCATGATCGTCGGTTCAGGCCTGGCCGACAACACCGCGCTGATCACGGACGGGCGCTTTTCCGGCTCCACGCGCGGGCCGTGCATCGGCTACATCACGCCCGAGGCAGCGGCCGGCGGCCCCATTGCCGTGGTGCGCGATGGCGACATCATCTCGTTGGATCTGGAGCAGGGCACCTTGCAGGTGGAGCTGACCGAGGCGGAGTTGCAGGCGCGCCTTGACGCCTTTACCCCGCCCGAGCAGAAACTTACGGGCGTCCTCAAGATGTTTGTGGACAGCGTAAGGAACGCATGAGGGCAAAAGACAAGGGCGTGCGCACGGAAAATCGCCGTGCGCACGCCCTCTTTTTGGTTTGCGCTCACATCTTTGTCAGGCACGCATCGCGCCCCACTTCGTCCACGTGCACGATCTTGACGTCCACGCGGTATACCTGTGAGAGCAGCTGCTCACTGAGCACCTCTCGCGTGCGGCCCGTCACCATCCGGCCGTCTCGATCCAAAATGCCCACCGTATCGTCCAGCATGATGGCGTGGTCGGGGTTGTGCGTGGTCATCACCACTGCATACCCGCGCTGGGCCAGGGCGTGAATCATCCGCACCGTGCGCAGCTGGTTGCCAAAGTCCAGCGAAGAAGTGGGTTCATCCATCAGGATGATCTTGGGCTCCTGCGCAATCACGCGTGCAATCGTCGCCTGCTGGCGCTCGCCGCCGCTGATATCGGTATACGGCCGATCGCACAGGTGCGTGATCCCCATCACCTCCAGCGCCTCGTCGGCCTTGTCGTAATCGGCCTTTTTGGGCAGTTGCATGGTGCTGATATACGGCGCGCGCCCCATCACCACAAAGTCCCGCACCGTATAGCCATAGGTGGGGTCCTGGTTTTGCGGCACGTACCCAATCCACTGCGCCACTTCTCTGCGCGAGAGCGTGTGCATGGGCTTGCCGGAAAGCAGGATCTCTCCGCTCTGCAGCGTAAACAGGTTGGCCAGGCAGTTGAGCAGCGTCGACTTCCCCGCGCCATTGGGGCCCAGGATGCAGAATACCTGCCCCTGTTCAATCGAAAAGCTCACGTCGTGAAAGATCGTGGGGCCGCCATGGTAGGCAAACGTCCCATTTTTGATTTCCAATTGTACGCTCATTTGATCCGCATCCTCTGTTTGGTCAGCATCCAGGCATACAGCGGCGCGCCGATAAAGCCGGTGACAATGCTCAACGGCAGCTCCGCCACGGTGAGCGTGCGCGCCACCGTATCGCCACCATGAACGCGGCGCCCAGGATGAACGAGATGGGCATGGCCTGCGTATTGTTGGGGCCGGTGAGCATGCGGCTCAGGTGCGGCACCACCAGGCCCACCCAACCGATCGTGCCGCTGATGCACACCGCGCACGCCGTCAACACGGTAGAGCACAGCACCATCACGCCGCGCACCATGCGGATATTGACGCCCAGCGTCCTGGCCTCGCCGTCTCCGAGCGAAAGCAGGTTGACGCGCCAGCGCATGCGCAGCAGCACAATGGCTGCAACGGCCATGGCCGGCAGCACGGTGTACACGTCCTGCATGGTCGCGCCCGCGATGCTGCCCATCGTCCAATACGTGATCTCGGCCAGCTGTGTCTGCGGATCGGCCACAAACTTCAAAATGCCCATGATCGCGCTCATGAACCCGCTGACGATAATGCCTGAAAGCACCAGCACCATGGTGGAGCGATTGCGCAACAGGCGCGGCAGCATCGTGGTCATCAGCACGGCCAGAAGCCCGGCGCCCAACGCCATAAACTGAATGCCTATGCCGCCTAAACCCATCAGGATGGCCAGCGCGGCGCCCACGCATGCGCCCGAGGAGACGCCCAACAGGTCGGGCGAGACCAGCGGGTTCTTGAAAATGCCCTGATACACAGAGCCAGACAGCGAGAGTGCACCGCCGACCAGCACCGCCACCAGCATCCGCGGCAAGCGGAGCTGGAAGACGACGTTTTCCATGGTGTTGGTCCACGTCTGCTGGATGGGGAAGACGCGCGAGAGCAGGATGCGCACCGCATCCCACAGGCTGATTCCATACCGGCCGATGCACAGCGCGCCCAGGCAGACCAGCAGCGCCAGCAGACAAACGGGTATGAAAAAGTGGGAACGCCATCTGGCGTTCTCACTTTTTGCTCTTTTCGGCTTGTTTTTCGCTTCCATTTGCCTATACAACCCGGTTTATTCGGGCAGCAATTCGGTGCGCAGCAACCGATCGACCTCTTCATCCGTCAATTCACACTGTTTGAAATCCTTGTAGTACTTCTTGGTCTCCTCTTTGATGTCGAACGAGACCTCATCCGGATGCAGGATGCTCGCAGCCCACAGCGCCTGCAGCGGGGTGTCGCCACACAGGCGTCCCCACCAGAAGCAGCCCTTGGGGATGCAGTAGATCTGGTTGTTCTTCACCGCTTTGATGTCGGCCCACTCCGGCGCCGCCTTGAGCGCATCGCGCACTTCGGCCGCGTTGTCGCCGTCGATCATGATCACGTCGGGATCGGTCGCCAGGATCTGCTCGCCCGTCACATCTTTGAGGCCCATGCCCTTGCCCAGGCTGGCCGTCGCCATCTTGCCGCCGGCATAGTTGATCCACTCTTCGATGATGCTTCCGCCGCCCGCGCTGGCGTACAGGTTGGACGTGTCGGACGTCATGATGTAGTGCACCACCGGCTTGTCCTCATCCTGGACATCCTTGAGGTCCTCCGCCAACGTATCGGTCACCCACTGGGTGTACTCCACCAGCTTCTGTGCGCGCTCTTCATATTCGCCGCCCAAAATCTGGCCCATGATGGCCGTGGATTGCTGGAAGCCCTCGTACGTGCTGTACATCAGGTTGATGGCATTGACGCCCGCGTTGCGCAGCTCCGTCTCCTTTTCCGTGCTGGTCACGATGACCATGTCGGGATTGAGCTCCAGCAGCTCCTCCGCCGTGGCTTTGGAGTAGTCCGGCAATTCGGCGATGCGCGGATATACGCGCTCGCTCCACTCCGATACGGCCGCCGGGTGCGCCGAGACCAACAGATCGCCTGCGCCCAGGTTGAACAGGTTGTCCGTCGCGGCAGACCAGGTGTCCACAATGGTCTTGACCTCTTTGGGCAACTCCACTTCCACGCCCTGCATGCCCGTCACTTTTTGCGTCTGCGCCTCTTCTGCGGGCGATGCGCTGGGCGATGCCGCCGGCGCACCGCAGCTGGTTGCAACAAACGCGGTCAGCACCATGAGCAGCGCCAGCAAAAGGCTGGTCGTTCTCTTTTTCATGTTCCCTCTCCCTTTCCTCTCAATGATATTTTACAGCGGCATACAGCCACAACTGTAACAAAAAAACGCGCAGAAAATCCACGCGTAATGACCTGTTCGCGTCGATTTTCCTTTTCAAATGCGGAAGGCTGCACCGTTTCCCGCGCAACCCATTGGCGAGGCGCCGTTGCACGTTGCAGTAGGCGCGTTCGCTCGAAAAAATCGCGAAGAATGTTGATTTGGATGTCAGAAGGTTCGTCCCGTGTCGCGTTTAAACCAGCCCGCGTGCCTCCACGCAGTACAGGTCCGCCACCGGGTTGTGGTTGAGCATGCGGTCCTTGACGACCATGACCGTCGCAGGGGCCTTGGCATACTGCAAAAACAGGCTGTCATGCCCTACGCACAAGCCCACCACCACGTTGAACTCGGTCTGTGCCCGGTTGAGCACCATGGCCTGTCCGATGGGATCGCAGATCGCACGCTTTTTCATCTTTTCGGGCGGGTGGAACTGATAGTCGGGGCTGCGCAGGTCCCTGCGCGCCGGCCTCGGTTGCTGCGGCTGCGGGCCCGTGAGCTCCTCACAGGCAAATCCGCCCACCTTGCATCCGGCAGAGATGGTCTCAAAGCCCTCTTTTTTGAACATCTCGTTGACGATGCGGCCTTCGCGCAGCATCCCGCTGCAATACGCGATGCCGATCTTGCGATAGTGCATCAGTCTGCAGAAGTTGATGGTCTCCATCAGCCGCGTCAACTGCGCAAACGAGGCGCGCATGCTCTCTACAGAGGCCTCGTAGAACGTGTGCACATCCGGCTTGTGATATTCGGCCTGCACCTGTTCAAACAGCGCCCGATCGTTCATCGGGCAGTCTGCGCCGGCAGGCTGCTTGCACTGCACCTGGCAGAACTGACTGGTACATTCGGCACAATGCATCTATCGCCCCTCCTCCAGGTTCACCGTTTTATCTTCATCCGAATTTTAGCCTGTAAAAGGGCATTTTCAAGCCCCTTGCGCGGCAAAAGCCTGATCATTTGTTCTCAATGTATAGATACAACTCCATGGGCGGACCGCCGCGTTGCGCATCTCGCCCGCGCGTTCAAAGCGTCCGGCGTACGCCTTCACTTTTCCTTTGCATCGACAGCGGCATCCGTTCCCGGCTGCGCATACAACTGCACGATGCGCAGCAGCAGCGCCACCACTTGCTCCATGGCCTGCACCGAGATGAACTCCAGGCGGCTGTGGAAGTTCAGCCCGCCCGTGCACAGGTTGGGGCACGGCAGGCCCATGAACGACAGCCGCGCACCGTCCGTGCCGCCACGGATGGGGATCACGCGCGGCACCACGCCGATCTCGCGCATGGCCCGTTTGGCATTCTCGATGAGATGGAAATGCGGTTCAATCTGTTCTTTCATGTTGAAATAGGCGTCTACGATCGACAGCTCCACCGTTCCCTCCCCATACCGCTCGTTGAGGTACTGCGCAATCTTGTGCATGCGCGCCTTCTTTTGCTGCAACAGCGCCAGATCGTGATCGCGCAGGATGTACTCCGCCTGCGCCTCTTCCACCGTGCCCGACAGGCTGACCAGATGCGTAAACCCCTCGTATCCCTCTGTATACATCGGGTTTTCAAACACCGGCAGCATCTGCTGGAACTCCATGGCCAGCAGGAGCGCATTTTTCATGCGCCCCTTGGCGGTGCCGGGATGCGTGCTCAGGCCGCGGATGCGAAGTTTGGCCGTGGCGGCGTTGAAGTTCTCATACTCCATCTCGCCCAATTCCCCGCCATCCACCGTGTACGCGTAGTCGGCGCCAAAGCCGTCCACATCAAAGTGCATGACCCCGTTGCCCACTTCCTCGTCCGGCGTAAAGGCAATCTGGACCGCCCCATGTGGAATGGACGGATCGCTGAGCAGCGTCTGTGCCACCGTCATAATCTCGGCCACGCCCGCCTTGTCGTCCGCGCCCAG
>DXZF01000387.1 GCA_019415425.1 Bacillota bacterium
CGCCATGCGCATGATGACGCTGGGCAGCGAATCCTCCAGCATCATGTTGTGACGGCGCAGTTGCCGCTCTTCGTGTGAAAACTTCATAGACCTCTTTCCCCTCTCCCCGGTTGTCTCACCTGAAACTTTCTCATAATCAACTATTGTAGTTACAATCCATGTCACTGTCAATTTATTGTCACAAAAAATCCGCGCCGCCGTCTCTGCGCGCTCGTTTTTCCCGTGTGTAATTCTCTTTGTAGGGGTTCCACCCCTACGACCCCGCTGGGGCATTCTGCCCCAGACCCCATTTTGCAGGCGCACACATGCGCCTGCGGGAGGCGTAGAAGAACACACCCCGGCAGACAGGAGGCGTTGCCGTGGCGCAAGGCCACGCGCCCCGGCAACAAGAGGCGAGAAATAAAACCAGAGGAAGGGGCGGCGTCCTCGGCCGGGTACAAGGCAGAGCACCTGCAAAGCAGTCTCCCCAAAAGTCCGCGGATGCGCAAAAGTGTGCACTGCACTGTCGTAAAATAGGGCATAATCCCCCCAAGCAAATGCGGATGCATTTGCGTCACGGGATTCCAAAGGGTGAAAACCCTTTGGCGGGATCGTAGGGGTGGAACCCCTGCAAAAAACACCCCCCTGCAAAAAACGCCCCGGCAGCGGCCGGGGCGCAGGGTGCAAAAGTGCTTTAGGAAAAGTGCTTCCAGTACACGGCATAGGCGGTGGTGCCGTTGCCGCTCCAGTTATAGACCGTCCAGCTGGCGGTGAGGTTCTGCTGCTGCGCCAGCGCCTTGATCGCGTCGGACAGCGCCGCGCTGCTGGCCGTGGTGCCGTCCACGCGCACGTGCACGACCTGCGCGCCGCCGCGCCGCTGCTGGATGCTGTACGCGGCCGCCTGCGACAGGCTATCGACCACTGCGCCGCGGGCGCGGTAGTAGTCGTACGCGCTGTCGGTCTGGGCGGCCAGGTCCGCCACTTCGGAATGCGCGCGGCACACGTGCGAGCCGATCTGGTCCTGTGCAAAGTTGAAGTAGCGGTACGTCCCGGCCCGGCCGTCAAAGATATCCGCGGCGTTGTCGTACGTCACGTCCACATAGTACCAGTCGTCCGCAAGCGCGACGGCGTTCCACACGTGCAGCTCGTCGCCGGCCTCGCCGAACTGGTAGCGCACGTCAAACCCCGCCATCGTGCCCAGCAGGTAGAACGTATCCGCAAAGCCCTGGCAGTTGGCGCGGCCGTCCACCATGGCGCCCACGCACGTCCAGTGCCGCGCCAGCGCCAGCTCGCCCGATGCGGGCGCCTGCGCGCTGTTGTCGTACGCGACGTTTTCGCAGATCCAGTCGTGCAGCCACAGCTCCAGCTCCAGCGTGCTGGAGGTCTCGGATTGCGCCTGCTGCACCAGCGCCTGCGCCTGGCTATACACGCGCTGTTCTTCGGGCGTCAGCGCGGCGGTGTCGCCGGTGCGCCACGCCTTGGCGATCTTCAGCCCGGGGTAGTACGCCGGCGTGATGGTCACGTACCGCGATTGCGTGTCGGCGTCCACGTCCGCGCGCTCGGACTGCGCCAGGTTGCCCATCGCCCGCGCCGCGGTGCTGCTCTGCATCACGGTGGGCAGATCGCCGACGTACAGCTCGATGGTGGGCACGAGGTCCTGCGCGCACGCGAGGATGTACGGCGTGGCCTCCTCCAGCGTGGCAAAGTGGTACGCGCCGTACTGCGTGATCGCCTCGCCCAGCTCGTCAAAATAGCGCTGCGCCTGCGCGTACGCCTCGTCCTCAAACAGCGCGCAGCCCTGGGCGTAGACGCTCCTGTTGCGCTGCTCGGCCGCGTCCTGATAGCTGCCGGCCTGCTCAAAGTACGCGATCGCGTCGGTGTACGCCGCGTCCTGGTAGGCCTGCTCGCCCAGGCGGTAGTGGCACTCGTCCATCAGCGTCTGCGCGTCGCGGTAATGCGGAATCTCCGCCAGCGTCTGGAGCGCGGCGTGGTAGTCCTGCGCCTGCATCTGCCCGGTGGCGCGGTGGTACGCCCGCAGGTCGGC
>DXZF01000388.1 GCA_019415425.1 Bacillota bacterium
GCTCAAGCAGAGCCGCGGCCGGCTGGTGCTGTTCCCGGCGGGCTATCCCAAACCGGAACTGCACGTGGACCCCAACGAGATCCACTACCGCAAGATCGAGATCATCGGCGCGTTCGGGTGCGACCGCATCGACTGGCTGGACGCCGCGACGCTGATCTCCAAGCGCATGATCGATCCGTCCTTCTCGCTGGAGGGAAAGACCTTCCCGCTGCGTGAGATTCAAAAGGCATACGAGGCAGCGTCCACGCCGGGCGCATACCGCGTGACGATCGATTTGCAGGGCATCTGAGACAGGCGTGCACGCCCATCTGCCTCCCAGGGCGTGCACCCATTTAGATAGGGAAAGGAGAGCGGGCAATGCGCAAGAAAAACACGTGGATCTACTATGCGGCCATGATGGTGTCCATCGTGGCGGGATCGCTGTTTTCGCCGACCTTTAAACTCCTGTTGCGCATGGACATCGGGTTTACGGGCGAGAGCATCACGTTTTACCGCTTGTTGATCACGGTGGCACTGCTGTGGGCATACTGCCTGAGCGTGCCGAAAATGCGCAGGGAAGTCGTGAACGCGCTCAAGGATCGCGTCCTGTGCAAGACGCTGTTGGCGCTGGGGCTCTGCCGTGGGGTCGAGTTCCTGTGCTGGGCCTATTCGCTGGGCGACAGTACGACGTTCATCCTCAACATCCTTTCCAATTCCAGCCCGATCTTTGTGCTCGTCGCCAGCTACTTGCTGTATCGGGAAAAGCCGGCGCTGTGCTCGCTGTACGGCATCCTCGCGTGCATCGTGGGGCTCGTCATCGTCGGGTTCAACGGCGCGGCGGAGGGCGGCACGACGATCAAGGGCATCGTGCTGATGCTGGTGGCGGCGCTGATGTATACGGCCTTTTTGCTCATCAACCGCAAAATGCGCACGGCCTCTACGCAGCTTTCGGCGACTGTGATTCTGACGTTCGTCTACACCCTTTCACTCTTTTGCACGATCCCATCCTGCGTGATCGCCCAGTGCAACATGGGCCCGTTCCCCCTTCGGGCCTGGATGTTGCTGGCGGTCATGGCCGTGGCGGGTACGCTCATCAACCAGATCATCCCTGTCTGGGCACTCAGGTACATCTCCGCAACCAATATTTCCATGCTCTCCCTCATCAGCCCCATGGTCACGGCCGTGACGTGCTTCATCCTGCTCGGCGAAA
This sequence comes from Bacillota bacterium, assembly GCA_019415425.1. Classification (GTDB taxonomy): domain Bacteria; phylum Bacillota; class Clostridia; order Christensenellales; family QAND01; genus Allochristensenella. Next base: position 1,190 of record DXZF01000388.1, read on the forward strand.
TACCCGGCAGCATGGTGCTTCTGGGCGGCACGGTGGTGATCATCGGACTGGGCTGGTACATCTACATGGACGAAAGAGAGCGCAAGCGCAGGGTCGAACGGGAACGCGAAGAACAGGCCAAACAACTCTCCCAAAGCGAATGCACCGTACAATTGAAATAGTGGGTTTTGCCTCCCAGAGAGGGCACGAGGGCACATCGCAGCGCGATGTGCCCTCTGTGTCTATGCCGGTGCCCTAAATGTGCATCAAGCGCAATGGATCCATTCCGCTGCTTCCCAACCCCATGAACGACTGTTTTCACGGAATCGGACTACTTGGTGAACGGAGCTGTTTGATATGCCTGTTTGAACGTCTGGATAAAGGCTCTGGCCAACTCAGAAGTATAGGTTTCGCGTTTGCGCCAGAGCAGCGCGCACTGGGTATGCATCAGCGGGCCGTCAATTGGGCAGGCGTGCATCTGCGGCCCCAACGAAATGACATCCACGACGCTCTGAGAGACGACGGCCACCCCCAGGTCGGCATTGGCCCAAAGCAGTGCCGTGCGCCCGTCGTCAGTGGAACAGAAAATGCGTGGTATGAATCCAAGCATGGCGCATGCTGCCTCGATGCGTGGCCGCAGGCTTTTGTTGAGAATGAGCGGCAGATCGCGCAATTGGCACAGTGGAATGCTCTGATTTGAAGCGGGCAAAAGATGGTGGTGTGCGACAGCCATGATGTGTTCGTGTGGCATGTACAGACAATCCAACGCATCGGATGCGTCAAAAGGGACGTGTACGATTGCGATATCGATTAGCCCGTCGAGCAACTGGTTGATCAGCTCAAAAGTGCGCCCTGATTGGACGACAAGATGGATGCGCGGGTGTGCGTTGTAAAAGGCGATGAGCGCAGGGGTGAGCAGCAATGAGGCCGAGGAATACTGTGTGCCCAACGATAGCGTGCCGGTGAGCCCACGTTGGAAATCGGCCATGGTCTGTTCGGTCAATTCGGATAGGCCCAGCATGTGACGCGCCCGCTGATAAAATGCAGCGCCTGCATCCGTCAATCGAATCCGCCGCGGACCGCGCTCGATCAATTGTACGCCGAATTCATCCTCCAGCGCTTTGAGTTGATAACTTAGCAGCGGCTGCCCCACATACAATTTTTTGGCAGCAGCGCTCATTGTTCCCTCTTCGACGATAGCGACGTAATAGAGCAACTGTTTGAGATCCATGGCTTCTCCTCTTCGTTATCAATGCGGTTGATAGGGGTATCAATATCGCGTATTTTTTCTCTGATACAAAACGTGCTACGATCAAATCGGGCACAGTGAATACAAAGAACAAAATGACAATTTCAGTATAAGCTGGCGGAAAGAGGATTGCAAACGAGCTGTGCCACAAAGCGCAAAAGGAGGGAATATATAATAAAACAACTAAAATCAGAAGCATGACACATGTCTAAATTGCGCTGGGGGAGGGAGAGAATATGTCGATATGGCAGGCAATCCTTTTGGGATTTATTTACTATATGGAGGCCTTTCAACTTGGACCGAGTCTGCGCCAGATCACGGCGACGCCGTTGTCAGTGGTGCTGCTGACCGGGTTGGTGCTGGGGGACGTGCCGACAGCAATGAAGGTGGGCGCGGCAGTACAGCCACTATACATTGCCTATACCGGCGCCGGAGGCACAGTGGCCACCGATAAGTGCGCAGCAGGGTTGGTGCCGGCAGCGGTAGTCATTACCTCCGGCTTACCGTTTGAACAGGCAGTGGCATTGTCCGTCACGGTGGCGTTGGCCCTGGCACAGCTGCACACCATCCGGCGTGTGGCAGGCGCGACGTGGATGCACATTGCAGACGGATACGCTAGCAAGTGCAATATTCGGGGGTTAATGCTCAGCAATTTTGTATACCCCAATTTGCTGAAAATCGTCATTTTTTGGATTCCCATGACGCTCATGTTGTACTTTGGCGCGTCGTTTATCGGGCAAATGATGAACGCCATGCCGAATTGGCTGCAAAACGGTCTGAGCGTGACCGGGAAGCTGATGCCGGCACTGGGATATGCGATGACCATTCGCATGATCGGACGAAAAGAATTGATCCCGTATTTTATCGGCGGTTTTTTCTTTGCCCAATATTCCGGCCTGGGCAGCATTCCGCTGGCGTGCATGGCGCTGTTTCTGGCCTTTATGGACATGCGCTTTTCCAACCGCGGCGAACGGGAACAACAGCAAGAGGAAACGGAACAACAGGCGCTATTACAGGAGAAACAGCATGGACGGCTACTCAGCAGGCGCGATGTAACGGGTGCGTTTGTACGTTGGTGGATTGGCGCCTCTCAGGCCGACAACTTCGAGCGCCTGATGGCGCTGGGCTTTTGCGTGAGCATGGCGCCCATTCTGAAGAAACTGTATGGGCACGATCCCGAGCAGTTACAGGCCGCCCTGCAGCGCCACCTGCTGTTCTACAATACCCAGCCCATCTGGGGCTCGTTGATCGCGGGGATTGTCATCTCAATGGAAGAACAGCGCGCAATGGGGATGCCCGTGACGGCGGATGCGATCATTGGCGTCAAAAACGGGCTCATGGGGCCATTTGCAGGCATTGGAGACACCATCGATTTTTCCACGGTACAGCCGCTTATCTATGTCTTTTTCATCCCGTATGCAGCACAGGGATACTGGTGGGCCGGGCTGTTACCCTACCTGATATTTGTGGCCATCACAGGGTGCGAAGGCATGTTTTTCATGCATTTGGGATATCGCACCGGCATGCGCGCTGCCGTAACCATCCTACAGTCGGGTTCCATACAACGTGTCATCACATTTTTCAGCGTCATGGGGTTGTTCGCCATGGGTGGACTTTCTGCTGGAATGGTCACGGTGCAGACCGGATTACAAATTGCCACCAGCGGTACACCAATGAGCGTTCAAACGGATATCTTGGATAAAATCCTGCCGGGGCTGCTTTCCATCTTGAGTATCTTTGCCGTATACGCCTACTTGCAAAAAAGCGGAAACATGCTCAAAGCAACCCTCTGGCTCCTTGGTATCGGATTGGTGCTGGGCGCCTTGGGCATTTTGGCCTGAGCGTAGAGGGGGAGACTGATGAATCATAAACAGCAGATACACAGACCTATGGAAATTCATTTTGGTGTGCTGATGCGCGCACATGAGGCACAGGTGCACACAATGCCGTTTCCCGCTGTTGGGCCGACGGACGTTGTCGTAAAGATGCAAGCAGTCAATCTTTGTACAACGGATTACCAGCAATGGATGGGCCTGCGCGAGCACCAGGGTTATCCGATGGCGGCGGGGCATGAATTTTCCGGAATCATTGTGGAAAGGGGAGAAGAGGTAAGCGATGCGCTCTCGATCGGCATGCAGGTCAGTGCCATTGTCAATGCGTGTATGCACTGCAGCGCCTGCCTTTCGGGACATACGGGCGATTGCACCGAAAAGCCCAACAAGCAGCGCCATGCCGACGGATACTATGGCCTCAAGCGGTTTGCGGACTATATTGTCACAGATGAAAAAATGATCGTTCCCATCGATCGTGCGGTTCCAGCCGCGCAAGCGGCGCTTTTGGAACCGGTGGCCACAGCAGTACAGGCCGCACGGAAGGCGCGCATTTGTCCGTTGGAACTGGTGGTGGTCATCGGTGCTGGAACCATGGGGCTAATCAACGCGCAGGTAGCGCATGCGCTGGGCGCACGCGTGGTGATCACGGAGGTGGATGCACAGCGCGTAGAACGAGCGCGAAGTATGCGCATTGCACAGGTCGTGGACGCGGCGAACGAAGACCCTGTACAAGCCGTACGCCGATATGGCGATGGCCTGGGAGCGGATTGCGTCATCGCGGCGGTGGGTAGTTCGCATGCGTATGCCCAGGCAGAGCAGATGCTCAAAATGCGCGGACGACTGGTGTTTTTTGCTGCAGGATATCCCAAACCACAATGGCAGCCGGATACGGACGCCCTTTGCAAACAAAAGAGGGAACTGATCGGTACGTTTGGCTGTGCGCTGGAGGATTGGAGCATGGCCGCTATGTTGCTTTCAGAGAAACGGATCGATGTATCGTACGCTCTATCAGGTCAAACCTTTCCACTATACGATCTGCAACGGGCATACGAGACAGCCAGCCAACCCGGTATGTACCGTGTGACGGTGGATCCTCAACAGGCGGTTGTGCCAGAAGGATAAAGCATTGCGATATCTATACAAAAGAGCGGTATCAGGCACTACCGCTCTTTTGCCGATCCGATATAAAAAGAAGAAGCTCTCAACAAATCACAAACAGATTCCCTTCTGCCGGCAGGAGCTGGAGAAATCCAAAGACGGTTTTTGTGTACAAAGCGTGCACGCGACCGCGATAGAATGCAGCTGTGACGCACTGCAGCCCCTGTGAAAACGGCAAACCGCCTATGACGACGGGCTTAAGGCGCCGTCCCCCGCCGTGTGCTGTGCCTTGAGCCGCGCCATGACCTGCGCCGGCGTCAGGCCCTGGCGGCTCCATGCCATGGCCTGCATCATGGGGCCGTGTGCATGGGCGAAAAAGCGCCGCAGCCCATCGCACAGCAGGAAGTGGCCGGCTTCGCCGTCCTCGGATACCCCAAAGCGGTCCTTGGGGCAACCGCCGTTGCAGCACGCAAGCCATGGGCAGCGGCGGCACTGTTGGGTGAGCGCATCGCGCTTGCCATCGCCAAATGCCAGCTGCTGCGGGCTGT
>DXZF01000389.1 GCA_019415425.1 Bacillota bacterium
GCGCTTGCACTTGGCAAAGCGGGCAAACTGCCGCTGCGCCGCCTGCACGTCGCCGTACACCTTCCAGCAGCCCACGCACTTGCAGTGCTGGCCGCCGTGGTCGATAAAGCCCTGCACGTCCTCGAGCGGGTAGCCCAGGAACAGCCCGATCTCGTGCGGGAAGCCGCCCGTGTGGCGCATGCGCGCGGCCAGCACTGCAAGTGCGTGGGCTGCTGGAAGGTGTACGGCGACGTGCAGGCGGCGCAGCGGCAGTTTGCCCGCTTTGCCAAGTGCAAGCGCGTGTACCTCAAACACCTGCTGGACGGGCGCACCGTGCAGCAGTTGACCGTCAGCGCGTGAGCGGGCCGGATGGCCCCGTGCAAAACACCGCCCCGGGCGAACCGGCGGCGGTGTTGTGTTTACGATGGAAGTTTGCAGGCGCTGGCACGGGCCACGGCCCGCACAACGCAAAAAGCCCGGGATGGCCCGGGCGCCGGAACTGCGCTTACGGCGTGACGCGGCCCACGTGCCGCTTGATGGCCTCAAAGCTCTCGGGGCTGATGACGTGCTCGATGCGGCAGGCGTCCTCCACGGCGATCTGGGGGTCGACGCCCAGCGCGGTGAGCCAGTTCGAGAGCAGCGAGTGCCGCTCGTAGATCATCTCGGCGATGGCAAGGCCGGCCTCGGTGAGGGTGATGAACCCGTCGCCATCCACCTGGATGTACCCGTTTTCGCGCAGATTTTTCATGGCCACGCTGACGCTGGGCTTGGAAAAGGACAGCTCGGCGGCGATATCGATGGAGCGCACCATGCCCTGGCGGCGCGATAAGATCAGGATGGTTTCCAGATAGTTTTCGGCAGATTCCTGAATCTTCAATTCCACAGGCCTCCTCTCTGAGTTAGGGTGATGCAACGGCTTCATTTTAGCATGTTTCCCACGCAAATGCCAACGCCGCCGGATTTTTGAAAGAAAGCAGGGCAAATGTGGAAAAGGGGGTTGACAAATGGGTTAGCGGATGCTAACTTGAGAGTGGTGTTAGGAAGGACTAACAAAGCGGCCTCCCCCGCGCGGTGGGGGCACAGCCGCAAAGGAGGGAACAGAATGCCCCTGACAATGGCCAAGGCCGGGGAGTGCAACGCCATCAAACACGTGGGCGGGCGCGAGGACACCCGGCGCTTTTTGGAGAACCTGGGCTTTGTGGTCGGCAGCGATGTGACGCTCATTTCCCAGATCGGCGGCAACGTGATCGTACATGTCAAGGAATCGCGCGTGGCGATCAGCCGCGAGATGGCGAATAAAATTATGATCTAAAACCGAAAGGAGAAGGTTGGATGCACACGCTCAAAGATGCAAAGTGCGGCCAGACGGTCACGGTCGTCAAGCTGCACGGGGAGGGCGCCGTCAAACGGCGCATCATGGATATGGGCATCACCAAGGGCATTCCGATTTTTGTGCGCAAGGTGGCGCCGCTGGGCGATCCGGTGGAGGTGAAGGTGCGGGGGTACGAGCTCTCCATCCGCAAGGCGGACGCGCAGATGATTGAAGTGACGGCCTAAAGGAAGCTGTGCACAGCGCCCTTTTTGCGAGTTTGTGGGTTAGTTTTGACTAATCAAGGGAATTGAGGAGGAAGCAACATGTCGATCACAATTGCGCTGGCCGGCAACCCCAACAGCGGCAAGACTACGCTGTTCAATGCGCTGACGGGGTCCAACCAGTTTGTAGGCAACTGGCCCGGCGTGACGGTGGAGAAGAAGGAGGGCAGGCTCAAGGGCCACAGGGACGTGACCATCACCGACCTGCCCGGCATCTACTCGCTCTCGCCGTACACGCTCGAAGAGGTGGTGGCGCGCAACTACCTGATTTCGGACCGCCCGGACGCGATTTTGAACATCGTAGACGGCACCAACATCGAGCGCAACCTGTACCTGACCACGCAGCTGATGGAGCTGGGCATCCCGGTGGTGATGGCCGTCAATATGATGGACGTGGTCAAGAAGAACGGCGACGTGATCCGGATTGCGCAGCTGCAAAAGGATTTGGGGTGCGAGGTGGTGGAGATCTCGGCCTTAAAGGGCACCGGCGTGATGGAGGCGGCCCGGCGCGCGGTGGAGGCGGCGCAGAAAAAGGACGCGCAGCCGCCCGTGCACCGCTTTGCCCCGCAGGTGGAGAGCGCGATCGAGCAGATCGAGGCGCTGTTGCCGCAGGTGGACGAAAAGGAGCGCCGCTTCTTTGCCGTCAAGCTGTTTGAGCGCGACGACAAAATCCAGGCGCAGCTGCCGCAGACGCCCGACGTCGAGGCGATCGTCCAGCGCGTGGAGGACGCGATGGACGACGATGCGGAGAGCATCATCACCGCCGAGCGGTATGCGTACATCTCCTCCATCATTGCGGACTGCTACCAGAAGAAGAGCCAGGAGAAGCTGAGCATCTCCGACAAGATCGACCGCATCGTCACCAACCGCTTTCTGGCGCTGCCGATCTTTGCCGCGGTGATGGTGCTGGTGTACTTCGTATCCGTGACCACGGTGGGCACCTACGCCACCGACTGGGCCAACGACGGCGTGTTCGGCGAGGGGTGGCACCTGTTTGGCATCGGCGCTTCGCAGTACGAAGAGGTGAGCGAGACGTACGCGCTTGAACAGAAAAAGATCGAGGCGTACCTGGGCGCGGCCGAAGAGGCGGGCATCGATACCGAGGGCATCACGGCTGCGCTGGAGGCCGAAGAGGCCGACGCGGGCACGCAGGAGGCCATCGACGCGTTCCTCGCACAGGCACAGGCCGCCGGCCTGACCGCCACGGCCGAGATCGAGGACGAAGAGGGCAACGTGACCGACCGCCTGCCCGTGGCGTTTGCGGACTTTGAGGCGGCGCTGTCCATGCAGGAACCCGACCCGGCCGACTACGGCGTGTGGGTGCCGGGCGTGCCGGTGCTGGTGGAGAACGGGCTGGACGCCATAGACACCGCCCCGTGGCTCAAGGGCCTGATCCTCGACGGCATCGTGGCCGGCGTCGGCGCGGTGCTGGGCTTTGTGCCGCAGATGCTGATCCTGTTCCTGTTCCTGGCGTTTTTGGAATCGTGCGGCTACATGGCGCGCATCGCGTTCATCATGGACCGCATCTTCCGCAAGTTCGGCCTGTCCGGCAAGTCGTTCATCCCGATGCTCATCGGCACCGGCTGCGGCGTGCCCGGCGTGATGGCCTCGCGCACGATTGAGAACGACCGCGACCGCAAGATGACCATCATGACCACGACGTTCATCCCCTGCGGCGCCAAGCTGCCCATCATCGCGCTGATCGCGGGCGCGCTGTTCCAGGATGCCTGGTGGGTCGGCCCCAGCGCGTACTTTGTGGGCGTGGCGGCGATCATCATCTCCGGCATCATCCTCAAAAAGACCCGGATGTTTGCGGGCGACCCGGCGCCGTTTGTGATGGAGCTGCCCGCGTACCACTGGCCCACGGTGGGCAACGTGCTGCGCAGCATGTGGGAGCGCGGCTGGTCGTTCATCAAAAAGGCCGGCACGATCATCCTGCTCTCCACCATCGTGATCTGGTTCACCAGCAAATTCGGCTTTGTGGACGGCTCGTTCGGCATGGTGGAGGACCTGAGCGACGGCCTGCTGGCCAGCATCGGCCGCGGCATCGCGTGGATCTTTGCCCCGCTGGGCTGGGGCAACTGGCAGGCCGCCGTGGCCAGCGTCACTGGCCTTGTGGCCAAGGAGAACGTGGTGGGCACGTTCGGCATCCTGTACGGCTTTGCCGAGGTGGCCGAGAACGGCGTGGAGATCTGGGGATCGCTCGCCGCGAGCTTCACGCCGCTGGGCGCGTATTCGTTCCTGGTATTCAACCTGCTGTGCGCCCCGTGCTTTGCCGCCATCGGCGCGATCAAGCGCGAGATGAACAGCGCCAAGTGGACGTGGTTTGCCATCGGCTACCAGACCGTGTTCGCCTACGCCATGGCGCTGTGCGTGTACCAGATCGGCAGCGTGTTCACCGGCGGCGGGTTTGGGCTGTGGACGGCGGTGGCGTTCGCCATCGTGGCCGCGATGATCTACCTGCTGTTCCGCCCGTACCGCGAGAGCAAGGCGCTGCGCGTGGAAGTGCGCGTGTGAGCGATGCAGACGGCGAATGTGGACCATGTGCAGGGCGCGGGGACTTCCCCCGCGCCCTGTTCCCAAAGGCGGCCCGAGGCCGACGCGCCGCCGGTGTTGACGCCGGTGCAGCTCAAGTACCTGTTGACCATCTACGTCCTGCGCCATGACGGCGAGGTGCGCTCCACCCGCGTGGCACAGGCGCTGCACGTCACGCGCCCCAGCGTGCACAAGATGGTGGCGCAATTGGAGAAGCTGGGCCTTCTGGACAGGCAGCGCTACGCCACCGTGCGCATGAGCGCGCGGGGCCTGTCGCTCGCGCAGCGGTACCACGCGGCGTACGTTGCGCTGCTGCTCGCTGTACCCGCACAGCAGCAGGAACGCGCCCTCGCGCGCCAGCCCCTCGGGCAGGCCCATCTGTTCGCACATGCCCTGCACCAGCGCAACGTACGCCGCGTGGTACCGCTGCGCGAGCGACAGGCCCCGCGCGCTCATGCGCACGGTGGCGTAGCGC
>DXZF01000039.1 GCA_019415425.1 Bacillota bacterium
CTATAAAATATAAATATTAGGAGGAGGCACCGACTGTGGAAGTGACAGATTTGCGCAGCACCATCTGGGCACTGACGCGCCGTGTGGCGGACAACCTCGAACGGGTGTTTCAGCCGGTGTGCGAGGCGCACGGGCTGACCAGCGCACAGCTGCGCGTGCTGTTTTCGCTGCACGAGCACGGGTGTACGGTGGGGCAGTTGACGTGCCGGCTGTCCATGCAAAACGGCAATACCTCGGCCCTGTGCCGCAAGATGGAGAAAGAGGGGCTGCTGGTGCGCGACCGCGACCCACAGGATCAGCGCGTGGTGCGGTTGCAGCTGACGCAGGCGGGCGAGGCGCTGGTGCAGACCATCCAGTGCGAACTGGAGGCGCGCTATGCCAAAAAGCTGCAACGGCAAAATGCGCAGGCCGTACAGCAGATCATCACAGGGTTGACGCAACTGTGTACATTGCTGGAGCAAATGCATACATGTGAGGAGGAAACAGACCATGGTGGTCAATGACGGAAAGACGCCCAAAAAACCGCTGATCTATTACTACGTGATCATGATCGTGGTATTGCTCGCATTCAATGCGCTGGTTGCGCCGATGTTTGGCACGCAGGTGATCGAGACGGATTACACGACGTTTTTGAACGACCTGAGTGCGGGCAAGATCCAGCGGGTGGAGATTCAGGAAAACCAGATCGCCTTTTCAGAGCTGAATGAAGAGGGCAAAGAGCAGGTCTACATCACCGGCATCGTGGACGACCCCAAGCTGGTGGAGCGGTTGGACGAGATGGACGTGCCGTTTGGCAAGGTGATTCCCCAGGAGAATTCGCCGCTGCTGACCATCCTGCTCTCGTGGATTCTGCCGATGCTGCTCATCGGGCTGATTGGCCAGATGTTCATGCGCTCGATGGTCAAGAAGATGGGCGGCGGGCCCGGCGCCATGACCTTTGGCAAGAGCAACGCAAAGGTATACGTCGCAGCGCAGACCGGCAAGAGCTTTGCCGATGTGGCGGGGCAGGATGAAGC
>DXZF01000390.1 GCA_019415425.1 Bacillota bacterium
AGAGACAGGAGTAAGGAAGTAGCGATTATCGGTGCGGGGAAGATCGGACGCGGATTTCTGGCAGACCTGTTTGGGAGGGCAGGCTACCATCTGATCTTCATCAACGGCTCGCCCAAGACCATTGACAAGCTCAACGAGCAAAAACAGTATACGCTGTTTACCACCGGGCCGGAGGGCACGACGCGCAAGATCATCTCGGGCTATGAAGCGTACAGCAGCCAGCGCGATTTTGACACCGTGGTCAAGCGGCTGTCGGAGGTGGATTTGGCGTGCGTATCGCTGTACCCACAGGCGTATCCCAATGTGGCAGATCAATTGGCGGGCGCCGTCAAAAAGCGCAGGGCGGATGGCGTGGAAGAGCCGCTCAACGTCCTGTTCTTTGTCAACGTGGTGTATCCGTCCCGCATCTTCCACGAGTTGATGTGCGAGCGGCTGACCGACCCGCAGGACAGGGCCTACTTTGAATCGCACGTGGGCCTTGTGGAGGCGTTGACGTTCCGCGGTGGCTACAATCCCACGCCCGAGATGCTGGCCGAAGACCCGCTGTGCATCTCCTCCAGCCCTGGCGAGGTGCTGCCGGTGGGCGACAACTTCGTGGGCGAGAAGCCCAGCGACATCCCCAGCATGCAGTTCCTCGACCGCATGCAGGGCCGCCTTGTGCGCAAGGTGTGGTGCGGCAATATGGGGCATTGCATGCAGGCGGTGATCGGCCGGATGCGCGGGTATACGTATATTTACGAGTGCGCGCGCGACCAGTACATCCGCAAGTGCACGGATTATGCGACGCAGGAGGCCAATTTTGGCGTAGGCCAGGAATTTGGCTTCACGCCTGAGGAGATGCGCGAGAATACGCGCGGTAGGACCTGGAAAGACAGGCAGAACAGCAACAGTAAGGATGACGTGTACCGCGTTGCGGCCGATCCGCTGCGCAAGCTGGGGCACGGCGATCGCTTTGTCGGCCCGGCGCTGTTGTGCCTCAAACATGGACGCGTGCCGTATTATCTGGCGCGTGGCGCAGCCTATCTGCTCTTCTTTCAAAATGAGAAAGATGCGTCCGCCGTGGAGATGCACCGCATCATCGACACCCAGGGCATAGAAAAGGCCATTGAGACGATCTGCGGGCTGGACCTGCAAAAGCCGGATGAAAACCAGCTATATCAGTTGATTTTGGCACAGTATCGTGAAATTTTAGATCACGACGTAGACCCGCAGACGCTCTAAACCGTGCGAGAATCCGCAATGGATCAAATCAACAGGGCCGATCGCATGCCGATCGGCCCTATTTCTGTGCCCCTTTTCACAAAGTAGCAAACGTGTTACAATACTTTTTGCTCATTCTGCGCGTACAGCCTGGCGGTGCATACGGATGTACCGCCAGGGGCATATGATAAGAGCACAGCCGCGCGATCAGCGCGGGGGGAGGGGAAAATGCCTTTGACACAGATCGACGTAAAGACGATAGAGCTCAATCCATTTACACTGATGGATGAGGATTGGATGCTCATCACGGCAGGAGATGCGCAAGCCTGTAACACCATGACGGCCAGCTGGGGTGGGCTGGGCGAACTGTGGAATGAAGATGTGGTGACCATTTACGTGCGTCCCCAGCGGTATACCAAGACGTTTCTGGATGCAAAAGACACGTTCTCGTGTTGCTTTTTTGACGAACGTTTTCGCGAAATGATGCGGTATTGTGGACGCGTGAGCGGCCGCGATGAGGATAAGATCCAAAAGGCCGGCCTGCACGTGCTGTACGATGAAGCGGGCACACCCTATTTTGAGGAGGCGCGCATGGTACTGCTATGCCAGAAGATCTACTGCGCACCGCTGGATCCCAAGGGGATTGTCGTGCCTGCATACGATCAGAACTACTATGCGGACCAGGATTACCACACCATGTACATTGGCAAGGTGCAAAAGGTGCTGATGCAGGAGCTGCAAATCTGAACGACCTGAGAAAGACGGTCGGCCCGAGAAGGACCGGCCGTTTTTTTTATGGCGCATTTGCGCGATTGTATGGATTTTGAAAAAACGCAAAAAATAAAGGGAGAATGAGAAAACAAGAGATAAATTGAAGCATTGGAGAAATTTGGAACAGCAGAACTTGTCTTTGACTATCTTTGACTTTGATCTTAACTGACCATTTGGCTATACTGAAACTGCAAGGAGGGAGAGGCCCAAAGGGGCCGGCACCCTCTGCAAACATCAAAAATATTTCTCTTGAGGAGGTTTTGTATGATGTCTAATATGATGCCGTATCGTAATCGTGGATTTGGTCTGGAGCGCAGCAATCCCTTTGGAGGTTGGTTGGACGACAGCTTTTTCCGTCCGTTCTTTGCCTGGAATGACATGGCCAATCGCGTATCGGCCTTCAAGGTGGATATCAAGGACTGTGGGGAGAACTACGTCATTGAGGCCGAGTTGCCGGGCGTACCGCAGGATCAGATTGAGATCAATGTCGACGATGGCGTGTTGACCATCGCAGCGGATACCCGCAGCGAGAAGAAGGAAGAGCGCGAAAACTACGTGTACAGCGAGCGCAGGGCGGGGCACTTTAGCCGCAGCTTCAACCTGGATGGAATCCGGGAAGAGGACATCAGCGCTTCGTATGACAACGGTATTTTGAGCGTGACGCTGCCCAAGCAGGCGAGCGGTGAAGAGAAGAAATCGAGGAGGATTGACATCCGCTAAGGGCGATGCACATCGCAGCCAAGGGCGCTTGCAAGCGCCCTTTTGGCGTATTTGCGCATTGACTGCGGTGCGCCAAAGGCGGTAGGATGGAGGCAATGGAAAAGGAGATATGTTGACATGAGCAACCCCGTTTCTCAACTGCGCAGGGACAACAACCGGCGGGAAAAACAGCTGAATCTCGGCACGATTGATGCGCTGCGCGGCATGCTGGTGTATTTTCGCGCGGAAAAGCTGTGCGCCTACGATCTTGAGCGCGTGCGCGCCGATCTGATTGATCGGGCAGAGCAGGCGCAGAAAAGCGGAAGCTCACTGGAGGCCATGGTCGGCGATTTGGGCGCATACTATGCGCGTTGGCGGCCGCATGTGCGCGGCATCGGAAAGGCAGAGCGCGTGTGGACGGTGCTGCTGGTCGATCTTTGCCTGCTGCTGTGTATGACAGGGATGCAGTATGTTCAGTTTGCCCGAATCTTTCACCCCAACCTGATTCTGACACGCAGCTATGTGTGGACGACACTGCTGTTGATTGCCGGTGTCAGCACGCTGCTGGCGCGCCACACCGGCTTTACAGCAGTGGAGCTGCTGGCGCAGAGTCGGCGCACGCAGGGCATGGGACTGGCCGGCGGGTTCATTGTGGTGGCCCTGATCGTGTATCTGGCCGGGATCATGGACAACTTTGGCCGGTACGTGGTATATGCCAGATGCAATGCATTTGTGCTGTGCGGCGCAATCCTGGTTGGAATTGGGCTGTGTGCAGCCTTGCGCATGCGCGCCATGGCGGCGCAGGTGGGGCACGAGGCTGCGCTGCCAGACGAGATTGCGTAAACAAGATACGGCAACAGAGCCGCTGTATGGATAGGTGCATCTTGGGATGCTTGCCGATGGTGGAAGTACGCAGCAGGCAACACCACCCGGGACGGGTGTGTATACAGAAGGAGAGCGACCATATAAATAACCGTTTGAATGCACTTTTATACAATGTTTATTGGGTTAAAATCTTTTGAGACAAATTGCTTTGCAAAACGATAGATATCTGATAGAATTACATTTGTAGTAGTATGAGAAATGAGGCGGGGATGGGCTTGACAGTCTTACTGGAAAGCGGCATACTCTTCAAG
>DXZF01000391.1 GCA_019415425.1 Bacillota bacterium
CCTCCTGTTTTTCCGCAACCGATGTCCTGCAGGGGAGTGCACGGTCATGGGCGCCCGTTGCGCGCTGCAATCTGGCTCATACCCACGGCCACCAACAGCCGTGCCGGCATTTGCGCCCGCTCAGGAGGACGTTTTGCTCTCCCTCTTGAGCCGCTCTTCTGCCTCCTCGAGGCTCTCGTCTTCCCTTTTGAGGTAGCGATCGACAAACGCGTCCTCCATTTTGGTGTATCCGCCGACGACGGCGTTCTCGATTTTCGTGTATCCGTCCACAACGGCATGTTCGATCTTCTCAAACGTGCCAACGACCTTTTCTTCTACTTTTTCATTCGCCTGAACGATTTTCGATTTGTTCATCCTGTATCTCCTTTCTCCTCTTTCCCTGAATGATCATTGTGATGCCGAGCAAACATACAAACAGGCAGACAGCGGCCCCCGTCAGCACAAGGCTCAATAGCGTGAGCAACCCGCCCGACAGCCTCATCACAAAATACGCCGTTCCGTCCACATCTGCGGTGTGTTTTCGCCCGCACAGGACGGCGGAAAATCGCATGGTACTGAAAATGACGTAGTACGCACACATGGCCATAAACCAGAGCGATCGGTTCACAATCCCCAGCACGCCATTGGAAAGCGCGTACAGTACGTTGATACAAAAGCTGCAGGCCGCCGCTGCTACAACGCCATCCCACTGCTCGCCCAACAGTTTGGTAAACACCCCGGCGCGTCTGATCTTGCGATCAATGCTTTTCTTCATGTGCCTGTGCCAAATTTGATCACGACATTGAGGGCATGCGCTGTATCCGCTGCCGTCTGGAGGGCCGTTTCGATCTCGCACAGTGGAAACGCATGCGTGATGATGGAAGCGATGTTTCACCTGCCGCTTTTCATGATGGACAATCCATCCGCCACATCCTCCTGTGCGTATCCGCCCGAGCCGATAATGCTCTTTTGTGCATAGGTCAAGTGCAGTGCGCAACGCATTGTTGACCCCTACGGCTACAAACCGGCTCTCTATTTTGCCCGCCTGCATGAACAGATCGAGTATGGTTTCGTTGCCCGACGCATCGATAAAGAGATCGATATCCGCCGTCGTGCCCGTAAGCGCAGGCGCGGTGCCAAAAATGGCCGTCGCCTTTTCCCGAAAATCTTCATTGGCAAGATTGCACGTGGCAAACCCCATTTGCGCGGCAAATGCGAGCCGGAAATCCGAAAGATCGCACAGCATTACGTGCGCAATGCCGAACCATTGCAAGGCGATTGCGGCGGCGATGCCAATCGTCCCGCATCCGAACACCACCGCGTTTTCTCCCTTGCGCGGCATGCCGCGCCGCGCTGCCCGGCAGCCGACGGTGAACGGCTC
>DXZF01000392.1 GCA_019415425.1 Bacillota bacterium
CAAAAGACCGATCAACTGGTCGTCGTGCTGGCCCGCGGCAGCTCGGCCACCGTGTCGTTCCACCAAAAACAGGACGGCCTGTGGCAGCAGGTGTTCAGCGTCAACGGGCGCATCGGCAAAAACGGTTTGGGCAAGACCAAAGAGGGCGACGGCAAGACGCCGAGCGGCGTATACAGCTTTACCCAGGCCTTTGGCGTGGCCGGCAATCCGGGTACGCGCTTTGCGTATACCAAGGTCGATCAGAGCCACTACTGGGTGGACGACAGCGACAGCGCGTACTACAATCGCCTGGTGTCCACCGACGAAGTCCAAAAGGACTGGGATTCGGCCGAGCATCTGATCGAGATGCGCACGGCCTACGCCTATGCGCTGGCGCTCAACTACAACAGCACCTGTACGCCGGGCAAGGGGAGCGCCATCTTTTTGCACTGCGATACCGGCCGGGCGACGGCTGGCTGCATCTCCATTCCACAAGCGCAGATGCGGCAGCTGCTCAAGACGCTTTCGCGCTCCGCCCGCATCCTCATCACCACGGAAAAAGGGCTGTCATCCTACTGATGCGCCCGGACGAAAAGACGCCCCGCCGGATATCCGGCGGGGCGTCTGCGGTTGTTCTGACGATGTAAGCGGCAAGCCCACTGCGCTACGCCCTCGCGCGAGTTGCGCCAAACGCAAGACAGCGCGCACGGCGCCAGGCGGTGTACGGGTCAGCTGGGATCCTCCAACAGCTGGTGCGTGTACAGCGTGTAATACGCGCCGCGCTTTTCCAGCAACTGCGCGTGCGTGCCGCGCTCAATGATTTGGCCGTGCTGCAGCACCAGGATCAGGTCCGCGTTCTGGATGGTGGACAGCCGGTGCGCGATGATCACGCTGGTGCGGTTTTCCAGCGTGGCCGCGATGGCCTGCTGAATCAGCAGTTCCGTCTGCGTGTCGATGGAACTGGTCGCCTCATCCAGCACGAACAGCGGCGGGTCGTTTAGCACCGCACGGGCAAACGAGATCAGTTGCTTTTGCCCGGTGGACAGGCGGTTGCCGCCTTCGCCCACCTGCGTCTGGTAGCCGTCGGGCAGCTGCTGGATAAACGCGTGGGCGCTGACCAGCTTGGCCGCGCGGATGACGCGCTCCATATCCGCTTCGGGGCAGCCGTAGCGAATGTTGTCGGCAATGGTGCCCGAGAACAGGTGCGGCGATTGCAGGACGTACCCCAGTTGGCTGTGCAGCCACAGCTGGCTGTGCGACTGGATATCTTCGCCATCGATGCGAATCTGCCCGCCCGTGGGCTCATAGAACCGGCACAGCAGGTTGACAATGGTGCTCTTGCCGCTGCCGGTCTGCCCTACCAGCGCCACGGTCTGCCCCGGGTGGATGGTCAGGTTGAAATCGCGCAGCACCTCCTGCCCCTGTACGTAGGCAAAGTCCACGTGGGAAAATTCGATGTGCCCGTGGATATCGATCCAGTTCTCCTTTTTGGGGTGGAAGGTGTCGCCATCCCGCGCGATGGCCGCCTGGCTGTCGGCAATGTCCGGCTGCGTATCCAGCAGCGTCAGCACGCGTTCGGCCGCGGCCTGCGCCATCTGCATTTCGGCAAAGATGCGCGCCAGCTGCTGCAGCGGCTCAAAAAACTGCATGGTGTAGCTGGCAAATGCGGCGATGGTGCCAACCCACAATCCGCCCTCGAGCACCAGCACGCCGCCCTGCCACAGCGCCAGCGCCGTGCCGATGCTGCCCATCATCATGACCAGCGGATTGTAGATGGCGTTGTAGTGCGCCGCCTTGCACGAGGCACGGCACATGGTGTCGGTGATGTCGGAAAACTCGCGCAGGTTTTCCGCCTCGCGCGTCAGGCTCTTGGTGGTGGTGGCGCCCATGATGGATTCGTTGTACGCGCCGGTAATGCGCGAGTTGGTGCGGCGCACCACGCGCTGCGCCTTGAAAATCTTGCGCTGGAAGTACAGCGTACACGCCGCCAAAGGCGGAAGCACGATCAGCACCCACAGCGTGATGGTGGGGCTGAGCGTGAGCATGGCAATGGTGGCGCCCACGATGCGCGTGATGGCCCACAGCACGTCCACCAGCGACCAGGCGATGGTTTCGGAAAGGCGCACGGTGTCGCCCGTCATACGCGCCATGATATATCCCACCGGCGTGCGGTCGTAGTAGGAAAACGAGAGCGTCTGCAGCCGGTCAAAGCAGGCCTTGCGGATGTCGTAGCTGACGTACTGCTCGATGTGCCCGGCACGGCGGATGAACACAAACGTGCAGCCGCTCAACAGCACCGCCAGCGCCAGCATGCCCGCGAAAAAGACGCCCATCTGCCCCGCGCTGCTGCCGCGCGCGAGCGCGTCGATGGCGTATCGGGTAAACAGCGGGAAGATCGTCTCGCCCAGCGCCAGCAGCATGTTGGCGGCGCACAGCGTAAACACGGCGCCTTTATACGGCCGCGTAAAGGCGAGCAGCCGCCGCCACAACGAGAGATTGAGCTGTTTGCTGTACTCCTGTTCGCGAATGCCGTATTCATTGCTCATCGCCCATTCCCTCCTGTGCCATGAAGCTGCCCTGCAGTTCCACGGTGTCGCGATAAAGCCCGGGCTGCTGCGAGAGCTGTGCGTGCGTGCCCTGCTGGACGATGCGCCCTTGTTCGAGCACCAGAATCTGATCGGCGTCCATCAGCGTATGGATGCGGTGCGAGATGATCAGCGTCGTCGTGCCCTGCCGGCGCGCTTTGAGCGCCAGGCGGATGGCCGCATCGGTCTGCGTATCCAGCGCGGAGAGCGAGTCGTCAAAGATCATGATGGGCGTGTGCTGCAT
>DXZF01000393.1 GCA_019415425.1 Bacillota bacterium
AGACAGGTTCTGAGCTGTATGCCTACCACCCATAGGGCCATGGGATGCAGCCGATGGGTCTGCCTGGAAACGGACAGGCCTCCCGCGGATTGGAAAGGGACAGCAATTGGATTCATGCATGCGCAAGGGAGAATTTGTGCACTTGCGCCGTCCGTTTCCATCCGATATCTTTACTTGGGGGAGAGGAAGGAAAAGAACATGAAACGGACATTCAGAGCATTGGCATTGGCCACGTGTGCCGCCATCGGGTTGGGTGCGTTAGCGGGCTGCGGGGGGAGTCCGACGCAGGAAAGCGCGACGCCCACCGAGCAGGTGGACAGCAAAATTGTACTGACCGACATGACGGGGCGTGAGGTGACGCTGGAAAAGGCGGCAGAGCGCGTGATTGGCACGCATAATCCCAGTATGAACATGGTCATCGTGTTGGATGGCGACGGTAAGCGCATCGTCGGCTTTGGCAATAAGGACATGGCGTACGGCCTATATGACAAGGTCGCGCCGGAAGTGAATGAAGTCACCTCAATCGGTAAGGGTAAAAATATCAATATGGAGACGGTTGTGTCCGTCAAGCCCGATCTGATGATCCTGCCCAAGCGCATGGAAGATTTGCTGCCCAAATTTGAAGAATTGAACATCCCGGTCATCATTTTGGATGTGGAAAAGTTCGACTCCATCAAAGAGGCACTGACGTTGGTCGGCAAGGCCATCGGCAAGGAGGACCGCGCGCAGGAGATCGTTAAGCTGTACGATGAAAAGGTGGAGAAAATCTCCGGTATAGCCCAAAAGGCCATGCAGAAGCCCAGCGTGCTGATGCTTTCGGGCAGTTCGATGACGGGCGTGAGCACTGACGCCATGCTGCAGAACCTGATGATCGAGACGGCGGGCGGCACCAATGCCACGGCGGGCTTTGCCTCTGACAGCCTGTGGGCGGAAGTGAACACCGAGCAGATTATCAAATGGAATCCTGATATCATCTACATCCCGGCGTACGCCGATTACACTGTGCAAGACGTATTGAATAACAAGGATTGGTCCAACGTCAAGGCCGTCAAGGACAAAAAGGTATACCAGTTCCCGTCCGCGCTGGATCCGTGGGATTATCCTTGTGCCTCGTCCATGCTGGGCCTGTGCTGGATTGCGAACAATTTGCATCCTGACCTGTACACCCAAGAAGACCTCATGAAGGACGTGGACAGCTTCTATCAGACGGTGTATGGAAAGACCTTTACCGCACAAGAGCTGGGACTCAAATAACCGGCCATGAAGCAAAGACGGTTTACGATCGCCATCACGGTGCTCTTTATCCTGCTGGCTGTGCTGTTGCTCCTTGCGCTGTGCGCAGGGCGGTATAGCATGAATCCCGTTGACGTGCTGCGCGTGATCGTAGAAAAGTGCAGGGGCGTGCCGCTCTCTGACCCATCGATGGAAAACGTGGTGTTTCTCATCCGTTTGCCCCGCATTCTGGCGGCCATGCTGGTGGGTGCGGCACTGTCCCTTTCGGGTGCAGTGTACCAGGGGGTATTTCAGAACCCCCTGGTCTCGCCCGATCTGCTGGGCGTTTCGTCCGGCGCATGTGTGGGGGCTGCGAGCGCAATCATGCTCGGCATGAGCATGGTGGGTACGCAGCTCTTTGCATTTGCCGGCGGCCTTGTGACGGTATTGATTGCCACGACGATTCCGCGCCTGCTGCGCAATTCCTCCAATATGATGCTGGTGCTTTCCGGTATCATTGTCGGCGGGTTCATGAGTTCGCTCCTAGGTCTGTTCAAGTTTGCCGCCGATCCTGAGACCCAGCTACAGCAGATCGTGTTCTGGCAGATGGGCAGCCTGGCCAATGTGCGCAATGCGCAGGTGTGGGCGGTTATGCCCGTCATACTGGTGTGCATCGCCATCGTGATGCTGCTCAGCTGGCGCATCAACATTCTGTCCTTTGGCGAAAGCGAGGCAAAGACACTGGGCGTCAACATCAAGTGGCTTCGCGGCACCGCCATTGCATGCGCCAGCTTATTGACGGCGTGCGCAGTGAGTATTAGCGGAACCATTGGCTGGGTGGGTCTGGTCATTCCACACCTGGGGCGGCTGCTGGTCGGCCCAGATAACACCAGGCTATTGCCAACGGCAGCGCTGCTGGGTGCGGTGTTCATGCTGAGCATCGATACCGCCGCACGCGTGGCCACATCGCTGGAAATTCCGCTCAGCATTTTAACAGGGCTCATCGGAGCACCGTTTTACGGCTGGTTGCTGTATAAGCAGAAGGCGAAGATTCAATGAAGATAGATATCATCGATTTGAGTTATGCATACCCCAATGGCGAAGCGATCTTTTCGCACATCAGTTTCTCCATCTCTTCAGGACAGATTATCTCCATTCTCGGCCCCAACGGTGCGGGAAAGACCACGCTTTTAAACTGCATTGCCATGCTGCATACACCCAGCGCTGGCGAAATCCGCATCGATGGACGCGATGCGCGCAAGATGAAACCAAGGGATGTGGCGCAGTGCGTGGGCTATGTGCCGCAGGTCATATTGCCCTCCTTTGACTACGAGGTATTGGATTACGTCGTCACGGGCTGTGCGCCGCGCATGGGCACGTTCCAAAAGCCCAAAGAGGAACACTACCAGTTGGCCTGGCAAGCCATCGAGCAGATGGGGATTCAGCATCTAGCGCACAAGTCGTATGCGCGCATCAGCGGCGGCGAACGCCAGCAGGTATCCATTGCCAGGGCTCTGGCACAGCGCCCCGGCATCATTTTGATGGACGAACCCACCGCACACCTGGACTACGGCAACCAGATCAAGGTGCTACGCACGATTCAACAGCTTTCGGCACAGGGATATGGCATTGTGCTGACCACGCACAACCCGGATCACGTATTGCTGCTGGATGACACCATCGCGGTACTGGATCGCAAAGGACATTTGACCTTTGGAACCAATACCGAAATCATGGACGAGGCATTTTTAACGCAGTTGTACGGCACCGAGCTTCGGTTGCTGGATGCGCCGCACTTGGGCCGCCGTATATGCGTAGCGCCTCGGCTGCGGGTGGATGAGGGGGAATTGCATTGAATTTGTTGGAACAGATGTTACAGGCCCAGCGCCAACACCGGCCGTATGCCCTTATCACCGTGGTGCAGGCGCAGGGATCTGCGCCACGTGATGTAGGAAGCAAGATGCTGGTGTTTGCCGACGGGCAAACAGTGGGCAGCATCGGTGGCAATTTGAGTGAAAAACAGGCGGTAGAAGAGGCGATGACCTGTATCGCGCAGGGGACACACGCGTTGCGCACCTATGACCTGCACGCGCAGGACGGGAATCAGCAGGGCGCACAGATTACCGTGTTTATTGAGGCCAGCCGCTTTGCACCGGTGCTGGTGGTGTGCGGTGGCGGGCACGTCGGCGCACAGGTACTGGCACTGGGCCGTACGCTGGGGTTTGAAACGGTGTTGGTGGATGACAGGGATCGCAAAGTGATTGCGTACGCGATCGAACATGCCGACTGTTTTGTACCAGTTACAGACTATCGGTCAGGAGTGGAGCAGTTGCCCGTTGCACCCGGCGCGTATTTCGTGCTGTGCAGTTGGGGACACGCGCAGGATCAGGATGCGCTCTCAGGCGCACTTCAAAAGCAAGCGGCCTATATCGGCATGCTGGGGGGAAAACCCAAGATTCGCCAAATCTTTGCGGCGCTACGCGAACAGGGGATAACGCAAAGGGCGCTGGATGAGGTATGTACGCCTATCGGGCTGGACTTGGGCGCACAGACGCCGGCAGAGGTGGCGGTATCCATCATGTCGGAAATACTTACCGTGCGTACCGGCGCCAGCGGGAAGCGGCTGTCACAGGGAAAATGACAAACTGAGAAAAAACAAAAAGGAAGAGATGTAATCCCTTCCTTTTTTTGATTTCAAAACGCCCTTATGCGTTGGACGTCCTGCGGCGTTTGCTCAGGAGCAGGGCCAGGCAGAACAGCGCGACGGCAAAGGCGAGCTGGATGCCCATCTGTGAGAGGATGGGCCAGATGTGCGCGCCGTCCAGCGCGCTGAGCGCACTGATATCGTTGTTCGCATGCACGTACCAGTAGGTGGGCAGAAACTGCGCGGCCTTGAGCACCGCCGGACTCATCACCTCCTGCGGCACAAATACGCCGCACAAAAAGCTCATGCCAAGCGTCACGATGTTGAGCATGGCGGATTGCGCGGGCGCGCTCTTGACCAGTTGCCCCAGCAGATACGAGAGGCCGACGCACACGATCGTGTATACCAGGCTGTTGAGCAACAGCAAGGGCAGCAGCGCAGAAGTGAGCAGGCTACCTCCGTACAGCACAAAACTGCACAGTACCAGCAGGGCCCAACACGCGATCGAAAAGACGAGATTGCCCAACATCAACTGGCCGTCCAGCCTGCGCACAGAGAGCGGTGCGCACAGGTTGCGCCGGTACAGGTCGCTTTGGCCAAAGAGCATCTGAATGGTGCTCACCACCATCAGCACCAGCGCCAGCATCACGTAGGCCAGGTAGTTGTAGTAGTAGCTGTACGCCGGCACGCCGCTGCCCAGGTTGCTGTCCCTTTGCACCAGCGACACATCCGCGTGGGTGGAAAGCGCCCTGAGCGCTGCATCGGCCTGCTCCTGCTGCGAAAGGTGAGGGCAGGCGCGCTGGTATGTGCGCATCAGGCGTACGTATTGATCGATCTGCCCGGTCACATAGTAAGCCCCGGCCGAATCCGGGACCAATGCGGTGTCCAGCTTTACGTCCTGCCCGGCGGCGAACGCGGCTGCGTATCCCTCAGGGACGATGATGATGTATTGCACATCGCGGTAGTACAGGGCATCCTGCAACTGCTGCGGATCGTCGGGCAAATCCACCAGCGTATGGCGGGTGGCAAGCGACGCCTTGAGCCCATCGACCAGGGGCGAGGGCGCATCGCGCTCCACCACCGCCACCTTCATGGACGTGGCGGTAAAGGTCGTCTCTGCACTGTCCCCGTTCATAAATGTGAACACGATGGCAAGGCCCATAAAGACGCAAACGTAGATCATCAGCTGTGGCAACAGACGTTTGACGATGCGAAAATACGCACTAAACACTTGCATAGCGTTGCCTCCTCAACAACAGATAGCTGCCGCCCGTCAACAGCAGGCAGAATCCGCCCAGCGCGGCCAGATTGGAAAAGAAACGCGCGGTGGGGCCGAACATGTACAGGCTGTAGAAGGCGTCCGAGAGCAGCGAGGCGGGATTGAGCCAGGCCAGCACGGGCGCGCTCTGCATGATGATCTGCTTCATGTTCACGTACATCAATCCGGCCAGGAAACTGAGTACGAGCGTTACCCCGACCAGGATGGCGGTCTTGAGCCCTTCGCTCTTATGCGACAGCGCGCCCACGAATGTGCCCAATAAGATGCCCAGCAATGAGCCGATGAGCGCGGTCAGCAGGACGTAGCCGATGTGGGGGCCGAAATCGATGTGGAATACAAGCGTCAAAAAGGCGAATAAGACCAGGATGCATGCGAACTGGACGACCAGCGCGGCCAGCGTATCGCACAGCAAAACCGTCAATTTGTGCGTGGGAGCGATGCAGCGCCGCATGCCCAGTGGCGAGAGGTTGGCCTGCAGATCGGTGGAGGTGCGCATGCCCCAAAAGCACCCGTACAGGCATGCCATGGCCAACAGCGCATAGAAATAGCTCAGCATGGTGTTGGTGCTGCCGCTGCCCAGCGAGACGGCCTGTGTGGCGGCGGTGGGTTGCAGCAGCGGGGCGATCAGAGGCTGCAACGGTACGCCGGGGTTTGCGGCCGCCACCTCTGCGATCGCGACGCGCATCTGCACATAGGTGTCCAGGAATGACTGCAGAATGCTCTGGTTGAGGCCGGATTGCAACACGTGCAGCGCCGGCGTCTCTCCCGGCACGATGACGCCGTCCACCGCCGCGTCCAGGAGCAGCTGCTGTGCGGTCTGCGCATCGCACACCGTCGGCGTGATCAACGGCGCATCCGACGCTTCACCGACGCTGGATAGCGCGGCGCGGAACGCTTCGTCCTGCTGATACGCCTCGTTGTCCACCACCGCCACCGGCACCGGCGAAAAGCTGGTATCGTCCATGCCCGTAAGCTGGCCAAAGGCCACGTAGAACAGCGTGCCCAACGCAATGGGGAACAACAGCGTCCACAAGAGCGTCTGCCAGTCGCGCAACAGGCAGCGCAGGCGGTAAGAAAAGAGATGCGTCCACATCGCAGTGCCTCCTAATCGCGCAATTCCTTGCCGGTAATGGCCAGAAACACGTCGTTGAGCGTGGGTTGCTTGGTGTATACGTGCCCAAACTGCAGGTCCTCTTGGCGGAAATAATCCAGCAGCGCGATCAGGTGATGCTGCCCCTCTCTACAGCGCACGCACAGCTGGTGGTCGGTGTAGGTGGCGTCCAGCACCTGCGGCCACGAGCGGATGGTCGCGAGCTGGGCGTCCGAGAGTGTGAACATCTCCACGTTGATCGTCTCGCCGCCTGCAATCATGCCCTTGAGCGCATCGGTCGTACCCGAGGCGATGACGCGCCCCTTGTCCAGAATGGCGATGCGGGTGCAGATCTGCTCCACCTCTTCCATGTAGTGCGAGGTATAGATGACCGTTGCGCCCTGCGCATTGAGGCGCACAATCCCCTCCAGGATGCTGTTGCGGCTCTGCGGGTCCACGGCCACCGTCGGTTCGTCCAGGATGATCAGCTGTGGCTTGTGCGCGATGCCGCAGGCGATGTTGAGCCGCCGCAGCAGGCCGCCCGACAGCTTTTTGGGGTAGAAGGAAGCGAAGTCTGCAAGGCCGGTAAAATCGATGGCCTCTTCGGTCAGCCGTTTGCAGGCGCGCTTGTCGTCGATGTACAGCCCACAGAAATACCGGATGTTTTCGTATACCGTCAGTTCCTGAAATACCGCCACGTTTTGCATGACGACGCCGATATGGCGCTTGAGGTCGTACGCGTCGGGCGACATGGGCGCATCGAACAGCCGGATCGTGCCCTTGTCAAACGTCAAAAGCGAGAGGATACAGTTGATCGCCGTGGTCTTTCCGGAGCCGTTGGGGCCCAGAAGACCAAAGATCTCGCCCTTTTCAATGTGCAAATTCAAATGGTCCAGCGCCAGCAGGTTGCCATAGCGCTTGACCAGGTTTTCCACCTGTACGATCATGCCGTTGCCTCCTTTTGCGATCCTGTCTGCAGTATACCCGATGCGGGCCCCGGCAGACAGTGAAAGATGGCACCAAAGTGGAGTGACAATTGTCACCAAAGGAAGCGGCCGCATTGTGGTTTTGCGGGGGAACAGGTACAATGGCAGAGAAGGGAGGCGTGCGGCGTGCTGTTCTGGATCGATCAACTGCTGTTGACCTTGTGCTGCTGTACGCTTGCATTTTTCAGCGCGCAGGGCGCCATGGTCATCGTTGCCTGGCTGTGCGCGCTGACGCTGTGCGCCCTGTGTGCGTACAGTCAATCGCGCCGCTTGTTCTGGATGGGCACGTGTGCGTACTGCGCATTGGGCGTCGCCTTTGCCCCGTACGCCCTGTTTTTGCCGCTGCTGGCGTACCAGATCATGGACAGCGGGCACGAGTGGCTGTTCTTTGCATGTGCGGCGATGCTGCTCATGCAGATTGCGCGCCTATCGCCGTTGGCGCTGCTGTTTACAGCGCTGTTCTGCGCTTTGGCGTGCCTGCTCAGGCGGCGCAGCGACGTGCTGGCACATACGCGCCAATCGCTGTGGAACCTGCGCGATGAGAGTACGGAAATGGCCATGCATTTGGCGGAGAAAAACAAGGATTTGATGGAAAAGCAGGAGTACGAAGTGCATCTGGCCACGCTTGCGGAGCGCAACCGCATTGCGCGCGAAATCCACGACAACGTCGGCCATATGCTCTCCAGCGCCATTTTGCAGGTGGGGGCGCTGCGCGCCGTGAACGCGCAGCCGTCGCTTGCCCCCTCGCTACAGACGCTCTCACAGACGTTGGGGGAGGCAATGGACAGCATCCGCACCAGCGTCCATGACCTGCACGACGACTCCATCGACCTGCACGTGCAATTGCAGACCATGGCGCAGCGATTCACCTTTTGCCCGCTCACGCTGGAAGATGGCATCCAGGGGCAGGTGGAGAAGGACGTGCGATACTGCCTGATCATGGTGGCCAAAGAGGCGCTGTCCAACGTGGCCAAGCACTCCAACGCCACGCACGTGCGCGTGGTGCTGCGCGAGCACCCGGCGCTGTACCAGCTGATCGTGGAAGACAATGGAACCCAGGTGGAACAACCCGCTGCGCCAGGGCTGGGCCTGCGCAATATGCAGGAGCGCGTACAGGCGCTGCACGGACAGTTTCGGGTACAGGTGGACAAGGGCTTTCGCATCTTTGTCTCCCTGCCCAAAGGAGGAAACCCATGCGTATCGGCATCGTAGACGACGACAGGCTGGTCTGTACCTCGCTCAAAACCATCCTGCAGACCGATCCCGCGGTTGAGGTTGTGGGCATCGGCACCAGCGGACAGGAGGCGGTGGCGCTGTATCGCACCCACCAGCCCGACGTGCTGCTCATGGACATCCGCATGGAGCCGATGACGGGCCTTGCGGCGGGCGAAGCGATTTTGCGGGATTTTCCGCAGGCGCGCATCTTGTTTTTGACGACGTTTTCAGACGACGCGTACATTGTCAACGCGCTGCAGATCGGCGCCAAGGGATATATCCTCAAGCAGAATTTTGAGAGCATCCTGCCCGCGCTGCGGGCCGTGATGAATGGCCAGAGCGTATTTGGGGACGAGATCGTGGGAAAACTGCCCGATCTGCTGCAAAAGAGGGCGCGGACGGCGGATGCGCCCAAACTGAGCGAGCGCGAAAATGCGTTGCTGGAGCGCCTGGCGCAGGGCATGAGCAACCGCGAAATTGCAAACGATCTGTGCCTGTCGGAGGGAACGGTGCGCAACTATCTGAGCGCGCTATTGGAGAAATTGCAGCTGCGCGATCGCACCCAATTGGTCGTCTACTATTATCGAAACTGTAGATAATATGAGGTGTATAAATTAGAAAAAACTCGAAAAAACCCCGTAAGATAGGCACTTACATGGTTTTTTGATTTTCTGAAATATTGCTTGATTTCAAAGCTTGAGGCACTATTTGGGGCACTACTCATGCAAAAAAGAGCACCAGAAATGGCAAACATACGAGCGTATATAAAGTGTTTTTACGGTGTGAAAAGGGATATAATACAGAAAACAAGAACAAAAAGCACGCTGCTTCCGGCGTGCTTTTTATGGTTCATAGTGTGGAGCAGACCTTTCCCCCTTTTGTCAAAAATCTCGCGTATTTACAAGAGTCTACCCCCGCCGTTCCCAGTGCGCATGGGTATGGCACCATATCGATGGGGGGGCCTCGCCCGTTACCTGTGCAGGATGCTTTCCAGCAGATCAGCCGCGCGCGCATCGTTCTTTGCGTATGCGTGGCCGTATATGTCCATGGTAGTGGAAGCTTTGGAATGCCCCAGCCTGTTTTTTACCGTCTCTATATCCATGCCGGATGCAATGAGCAATGACGCCCCCGTGTGCCGCAGATCATGCAGCCGGATATGCGGCAATCCATTGCGCTGAAGGAATGACCGAAACCATTGCGTTGCACTGTCCGGGTGCATTCTGCGCCCGTCCCATTGCGTGAACACCGCGCCGCACTCCTGCCACATCTCACCCAATGCAATGTGTTGGGCGCTCTGTTCAGCTTTCCAACGCCTCAATGCATCGACCACAGGGCGAGGGATAACCACGCTACGCACGCCGGATGCCGTCTTTGGGGCTTTGAGCTTTATGCCCTCGCCCGGCACGTAGATGGCCGATTGCACAACCTTCACCGTGTTGCCCTCTACATTCTTCCAGTCAAGCCCCACCATTTCCCCGCGCCGCAGCTGTCCATACAGAGCCAACAGCACATACGCTTGCCACTGCGTGGGGGCCTGCTTGAGCGCTCCCAGCATTTCGTGTGCCTGTTCCTCCGTGTAGGCGGTAAACTCCTTTGTATCGAGTTTGGGCGGCTCCACAGCGTCGGCGGGATTGACGGCGATCATCTGCCAGCGCACCGCGCATTTGAGCATAATATGCAAAAGGCAATGATATTTGTTTGCCGTTGTACCAGTCAATCCATCTGCTGTAAGGCCGGCATAAAACCGGTTTAAAGTTTGTGGGCGTATGTCGCGCAGCTTGTACCCACCTAAACACGGGAATATGCGATCATCCAACATTCCCTTGTAAAGGTGCCTTGTTCTTGCCGATAGGTTGCGCCGTTCCACATAGTCCCGCCACCAGATGCCGGAAAACTGTTGCAAGGTGAGGGGCTTATTGTCCGTTAGCCGTCCCGCTTCGTAGTCGGCCATGAGCATGGCGGTTTGCTTCTCAGCTTCCCGCCGCTGTGCGTTCTCTGTCATGGCGGGGTTTAGCTGGATGGTGCGGCGTATCATCCGCTTCTGGCCGTACGCATACCCACAAGATACGCGCAACAGCCATTTGCCATTGCCTTTGTTGATGGGGCTGATCATGTGTTAGTCCTCCTTGTTAGAATGGCAAATCCAAGTCAACAAATCCATCATAACGTTTTTCTAAATCACTAAGTTTTTTATCCAACCAAAGATCATATAATTCCCCGTTGATGGTTCCGGTGTTATACAGCTTTAGTATGTCCTTCCACCCATTAAATACCTCTGCGAGACCTTCTTCTTTCACACAAAAACATGCAGTGTCACCGTCTTTGTCCCCTTGTATAGTGTACGTGATACCTGATCGGGCTATTGCAAGAAATGACGCAAATACACCTGATACGCTATCTACCTTTTTTTCCTTTTCCCGACCAACAAGCCAATCAAGAGAAACCCCAAGCGCTTCCGCAATGCGGGCGGCAACGTCCAAAGATGGAAACTTACCCCTCTGTTCATATGCAGACAAGGAAGCGGGAGAGACATTCGCCTTTTCCGCTAATTCCTTTTGTGAAAATTTAAGATTTTGTCTTGCCTTCAAAAGATTTTTAGAAAATTCAATGCCCATTATCCCCAATCCTTTCCATGTGATTTTATCATAATATACTCCAAAGATTCGGTCAATCACATAAGTTGTTGGATTATTTATTATCGTGAATTATCATTGAAAAAATTGTTGCATATGTGATGAGACT
>DXZF01000394.1 GCA_019415425.1 Bacillota bacterium
CAAATACGGCGAGGAGCTGTGCGGGGACAAGGTGGAGATCGTCCGCTCTGGAGAGGACAATATCGTCGTGCTTTCGGACGGATTGGGCAGCGGCGTCAAGGCCAATATCCTCTCGACCCTGACCAGCAAGATCATCGCGACCATGCTCGCAGGGGGAAGCACCATTGACGAGTGCATCGACACCATAGCCGACACGCTGCCGGTGTGTAGCGAGCGCGGGATCGCGTACTCCACGTTTTGCATTCTGCGCGTGAGCGACGAGGGCGACGCCTCGCTGGTACAGTACGACTGCCCCGAGAGCGTGCTGCTGGTAAACGGGCGCGTGGTTGAACCCGAAAAGAAATGGCGCGAGGTCAACGATAAAAAGATATTTGAAGCCAAGTTTCGCATGAAGCCGGGCGATATGCTGGTCATGTTCTCAGACGGCGTGATTCACGCCGGCGTGGGCATGCTGATGAACCTGGGCTGGCAGCGCGAAAACGTGGTCAAATACGTCGAACAGGCGTACCAGAAGAACATGTCGGCCATCGCGATGGCGCGCCAACTGCTGGCGGCGTGCGACAGCCTGTACATGCAAAAGCCGGGCGACGACACCACGGTGGTGGCAGTGCGGCTGCGCGATCCCATGCCGGTGTACGTGATGGTGGGGCCACCGGTCGACCCCGAAAACGACGAGCGCGTGGTGGGCGAACTGATGTCGTGCAAGGGCAAGCGCGTGGTGTGCGGCGGCACGACCTCACAGATCGTGAGCAAGGTCACCGGCCGCCCGCTGAATATCGACCTCAAATACTACAATGCCGCCGTGCCGCCCACCGGCACCATCCCCGGCATTGACCTTGTGACGGAGGGCGTGGTGACGCTGGGGAAGACGCTGGAGATCATGCAGCGCTATTCTTCCTCGCAATCGCCGGGCGATCTCGTCAAGCTGGACAAAAAGGACGGCGCAACGCGGCTTGCACACGTGCTGCTGGAAGACAGCACCGAAGTGCGCTTTTTGGTGGGGCGCGCCATGAACCCGGCGCACCAGAACCCGGATATGCCCATCTCGCTGAGCATCAAGCTGCGGCTGGTGGAAGATATTGCGCAGTGCCTGCGCGATGCGGGGAAGAACGTGATTGTCGAACACTACTAAACACTATGTATACCACACGCTCTCGCTCAAGCTGCACAATCCCTCGCAAAAGAAGCGGGCGGTCATGCAGCAGGCCATGGAGCGCTATGCGGCCGCGCTCGGCTATCTGCTTAACGCGGCCAAAGAACGGGCGCTGTTGTGCGAAAGCGACGACCGCACGGCACAGTGGGCCATGATCAACGATTTTTTCAAGAGCGGTGTGATGCAGGGGCTGGACGTATTTTGCGTACAGCCCTTTAAGGATGCGCTGCGCAGGGAGTGCACGGCCTACCTGATGCGCTATTTTGGCCGCCAAAAGCGCGTGCCGGATACGCCGTATCCGGCCGTGGGCAAGCGGCATCCGGTGCAGTTTTGCCGGCACAGCGCCAAGCGCGAATACGCGCTGCTGTACGATACGCGCGCCAAGCGCTACTATGCCAAGCTGCACCTGCTCAGCCGCACGGATGCGCCGTTTGAAACGCCGCGCACAATCCAGCCGAACCGCTTTGCCATGGTAGGGGGAGAGATCCACCTGCGCAGCACATCGCCGCGGTACCTGTTGGCGCCGCTGAGCTTTGGCAGGCGGCAGCTTGCGGTGCTCGAGCGGGCCAGAAGCGGCGAGCTGCGCCTCAAGACGGCGCGGCTGGTGGAAAAGGGTGGCGCATTTTATTTACAGGTCTGTGTGGAGATTCCCGTGCCGGCGCCCTATGTGCCGCAGGCGTACATGGGTGTTTCGCGTGCGCTGGGCAGCCTGCTGTGCTGTGTGGTGTGCGATGCGCAGGGAAAGATTCTGTACACGCAGCAGGTCCATCAACCATCCGGGGAAAAGCGCACGCCACAGGAATGCCTGCACATCCACGCGCGGCGCGTGGCCAATTGGGCAAGCGCATACCGCGCGCAGGTCGTGCTGAGCAATCTGGCGCTGCGCACCGACGGCATCGGCTGGCAGGAACAGCGCGCACAGATGAATACAGGGGCGTATCTGGCATTTGCAGACATCCTTACCGACCATCTTCTGCGCATGGGCGCCCCGGAGCCCATCCGGGTCAGCCCGGCGCGCCTGGCATACACCTGCCCGTACTGCGGGCACGTCAAGCGCGAAAACCGCATGTTTGAAGACGTGTTTTTGTGCGTGCGCTGTGGATACGCCAGCAAGGAAGATCCGCTGCTGGCACTCAACCTCGCCCAGCGCGTGATCCACTACCAGAACGATCCCATCCCCGTGACGCGGCGGCGCGTCCAGGGGGGAGTGGAATACCGCAACGATACATTTGGCCTGTGCGGCATCTTTGCGCACGAGGAAGATTTCTTTGCCTACCTGCGCAGCCTGCAGCCGTTATTGCCATACGATGCGCGGCGGGCGTCGTTGATCAAAAGAATCCAAAGTGCCCCCGATATCCACCAGCTGGTGCAGTGGGCCGACGAATAGTCTATCCGTTTGCGCGATTAGCCGGCGCGCATACAGGCGCATGGCGCAGGCGGACCTCCGCAAATACCGGCTATTTTTTGTTGCCGTTTCACGGTTTTCCCACGCCGGGAAGCCACATTGTGGATACATGAGATGGGGCCGCTGCCCCTGGAGCGCCCCGGTGCACGGCGCAGCGCTCAGGGCTTGGGCGGTGCAAGCAGGACGGGGTCGGATTGTGGGTGCCGGAAAAATGCGCACATCTCCTTCATGGAGATCAGCGACTCTTCAAAGGCCGGGTTCAGGTGAAAGACGTGCGACAGTTTTTTGTGCCGCTTGGACCAGATGCGCGCGTGGTGCACGATGCCCAACTGCGCGCAGCGCTGTGCCATGCGCACCGATTCGCCGCACAGCCCGTCGCACTGTGTGCCCAAAATGTAGCAGGGCGGGAATTGCTCTGTCATGTTGGCCAGTACCGAGGAATATGCGTAGTACGGCGAGGCCTTGTAATCCCGCCGCCCAAAGACCATGCGGATATGGTCCTTTTTACGCGGGAAACGGCAGGTGAACACCGTCTCCATATCGAACACCCCGCAGCACACGCCGATGGCGTTGAAGTGCGTGTACGCTGGCTTCACCTGGTAGAAATCCGCCAGATGGGGGGTGGTGCACAGGCACGCGGCCAATGCGCTGATGTACGCACCTGCGGAATCGCCGCACAGCGATACGTTGTCGGGGTCGGCATGGTATTCGCTGCCGTGCACGCGCAGCCAGGACAGCGCCCACAGCACGTCCTGCACCTGTGCCGGGTGCGGATTGGCCGGCGCCAGCCGGTAGTCGATATTGACCACGGCAAACCCCTGCTTGCTCAGCGCCATGCCGTAGTTCTGGTACAGCTCTTTGTTGCCGTATACCCAGCCGCCGCCATGCACGTTGACGATGGTGGGCAAAAGCCCCTGTGTGCCGTGCGGCACGTACACATCCAGCACGTGCGCGGGGAGATCGTCGTCGCGATAGCGGATGTTTTTATACACCTGCACTCCCTGCGGCACCTGTTGCCGTTTGAGGCGGTGCTGGTCCAGTTTGCCCGTGGCTTTCCACATCAGGCGCGTCAACGTATAGGCCAAATCCAACTCGCTCCTTTGCATGCTCTCCATCTACTATATCCATTTTGCCGGGCTGCGGCAATGGAAGCTCTGACCAATCGGCCTCTACACCCTATGCCGCGCACGGGCGTGGTACAACTGCAGCGGCGCCCTTGAGGCGCACGGGCGTGGATGATACAATGGGAGAACGGCCCGCAAACTGTCTGAGGGAGGAACCGATGGTGAAAAAGTCAAACAAGCGCCGCGTACATCCGCCCAATCGGGTGTTGTATACATTGGCCAGATGCGCGCTGCAGCCGTTTTTCAAACTGCGTTACGGATTGCGGATCCGGCAATCCCTGCCACCCACGCTGCAACCGCCGTTTGTCATCGTGTGCAACCACGCCTCTACGCTGGACTTCATGATCTCCGCCCTCTCGGTGTACCCGCACCGCGTACAGGTCGTGACGGCGCACTATTACTTTTGCAATCGCCTGCTCGCACCGCTGCTGCGGCTGATGGGCTGTATCCCCAAAAAGCAATTCTTGCCGGATATGCAGGCCATTCGCAGCATGATGCAGGTCATTGGCGACCATGGCGTGATTCTGTTGTACCCGGCCGGGCAGGTGACGCACAACGGCAAGCAGGGCCGCATCCCCACCGGATTGGGCAAATTGCTCAAGAGCCTGAAGGCACCGGTGGTCTCCATGCGCATTGACGGAGCGTACCTGACCAGGCCCAAGTGGTGCCGCCGTAGCACCAAGGGCCGCATCGACGTACACACCCAAGTGCTGTTGGACGTGCAACAACTCGCTGCGCTGGAACCGCACGAAGTAGAGGAAAAGGTCAAAGCGGCGATCGCGTTTGACGACTACGCCTGGCAGCGCCGCGCGCGCGTGCCGTTTCACGGCAAACACCGCATGGAAGGCGCACAGAACGTGCTGTACCAGTGCCCGCGCTGCAAGCAATCGCTGTGCATGCGCAGCCGCGGCATGGAGCTGACGTGCAGCGCCTGTGGCAATACGGCCGTGATGGACGCGTATGGGTTCTTCCATGCCAAAGGGCCGCAGGACGTGGTATTTGAAGATGCGATTGCGTGGAGCGCCTTTCAGAGCGAGCAGATGCGGCAGGCAGTACAGCAGCCGGATTTCTCGCTGTGCGAGAAGGTGACCTTGCAGATGCCGCCCGCACCGGAGCGGCAGTACCGCAACTGCGGCGAGGGACTGTTGCGCCTGGATGCGCAGGCCGTCTATTATGAGGGGACGGCAGATGGCCAGACGG
>DXZF01000395.1 GCA_019415425.1 Bacillota bacterium
CCGCAGCACCGCGGCCATGCCGCCGGGGTGCGCCTGCGCGCAATCGTCCATCCACTGCCCGCGGCTGCACACCAGCCGGAACGCCTCGGCGTCGGTCAGGATGCCGCAGAACGCGGCCGCCGCCACTTCGCCCAGCGAGAACCCGGCGCACGCGGCGGGGGACAGCCCGGCCTGCTGCGCCGCCCGCGCGCACGCGAGGTCCATCGCAAACAGGCACGGCTGGGTGTGAACGGTGCGGTCCAGCACTTCCTTGGGGCCGTGAAAGCACTGCGAAAGCGTGCCGGGCCGCAGCGATTCGCACAGGTCGAACACCGCTCTGGCCGCGGCGCTGGTCTCGTACAGCTCCTGGCCCATGCCGGGGAACTGCGCGCCCTGCCCGGCGAATACAAACGCTATCTGACCCATGCAGACGCCCCCCGTAGACACGCCTCGGCCTCTTCACATACCTCGCGCACGATGTCGGCCGCGGGCTGTTCCGCGTGGACCATGGCCGCGCACTGCCCGGCCATGAAGCAGCCGTTTTCGGCATCGCCCTCCCGGGCGGCCAGGCGCAGCGCGCCGGCGCCCATGGCCTCCAGCTGCTCGTTGGAGACGCTGCCGTCGTACTCGCACGCAAAGTAGCGCCGGGTAAACGGCGTCTTGAGCGCGCGCACGGGATGCCCCAGCCGCTTGCCGGTGGTGAGGGTGTCGATGTCCTTGGCGGCGAGGATCTTCTGCTTGTACGTCGGGTGCACGGTGCACTCCTTGGCCACCAGAAAGCGCGTGCCCATCTGCACGCCCACCGCGCCCAGCATCAGCGCCGCGGCCATGCCGCGGCCGTCGGCAATGCCGCCCGCCGCCACGACCGGCACGTCCACCGCGTCGCACACCTGCGGCACCAGCGCCATGGTGGAAAGCTCCCCCACGTGGCCGCCCGACTCGCCGCCCTCTGCGATGACGGCCGCCGCGCCCATGCGCGCGACCATCTTGGCCACGCCGGTGGACGGCACCACGGGCAGGACGGTGAGGCCGGCCTGCACCCAGTCGCGCATGTATTTGCCGGGCAGGCCGGCGCCGGTGGTGACCACGGGCACGCGCTCGTCCAGCACCACCTGCGCCACGTCGTCCACGTGCGGGCTCATCAGCATGATGTTGACGCCAAACGGCCGGTCGGTGAGGCGGCGCACGGCGCGAATCTGCTCGCGCAGATAGTCGGGCCCCGCGTTCATCGCGGAGACGATGCCCAGCCCGCCGCCCTCGCTCACCGCCGCGGCCAGCGGCGCGTCGGCAATCCACGCCATGCCGCCCTGGATCACCGGATACTGCACGCCCAAAAGCGCGCACAATTTGGATGCAATCATGGTCACTTGCTCGCTTCGATCAGGTTGAGCAGGTCCTGCACGCAGGTGAGCTGCTCGTTCATCTCGATGGTCACGCCGAAGGTGTCCTCAAAGCTCATGACCAGCTCCACCGTGTCCAGCGAGTCGATCTCCAGCTCCTCAAACGTGCTCTCGGGCTTGATGGTGGAGACGTCGATGTCCTTGTAATCGGCCAAAATCTGTGCAACTTGTTCAAACATGGTGTGTTCCTCCTCAAATGGTGTGTTTGCCTTGGTTATTTGGTTATGTTGAACGGGCAGCGCCCGTCAAACGCGGTGGGGGGATGGCGGCGATGCGTGCCAGCGCAACAGGCAGGAGCCGGCGGTCATGCCGGCGCCAAACGCGCTGAGAAACAGCAGCATGCCGTCGCTGACGCGCCCTTCCCGGCACAGCTGGCTGAGCAGGATGGGCAGGCTGGCGGACGAGGTGTTGCCGTAGCAGTGGATGCTGTCCGGAAACTTTTCGGCCGGCTGCCCAAGGCGCGTGCGCACGGCGTCCAGGATGCGCCGGTTGGCCTGGTGCAGCACGTACAGGTCCACCTGGTCGGGCGTGACGCCGGCGGCATTCAGGCAATCGCGCGCCTGCTGGGCGACGGTGCGCACGGCGTACTTGTACACCTCCTGCCCGTTCATGTGGATGTAGGTGTCGTCGTTGCCGTTGGGCTGGCCGAAAAACGGGCTGTTGCCCATGGGGCTGTTGGCGTACAGCCAGTCGATGTGCGGCTCGGACAGCAGGCG
The DNA here is from genome assembly GCA_019415425.1 of Bacillota bacterium. Lineage (GTDB taxonomy): Bacteria > Bacillota > Clostridia > Christensenellales > QAND01 > Allochristensenella. The sequence goes on from DXZF01000395.1 coordinate 2,096, forward strand.
GATGTCCAGCAGGTCCGCGCCGGGCTGCACCACGGCCGCCCCGGCGCCATCGCCAAAGAGCACGCAGGTGGTGCGGTCGGTCCAGTCGGTAAAGCGGCTGAGCGCCTCGGCGCTGACGATCAGGATGCGCTGCGCCTTGCCGCTGAGCAGGTACGCCTGCGCCACGTCCAGCGCGTAGACGAACCCGGCGCACGCGGCGTTGAGGTCCAGCCCCGGGCAGTGCGCGCCGATGCGCTGCTGCACGTGCGTGCACAGCCCCGGCGTGATGGTGTCGGCGCAGATGGTGGTGCACAGGATGAGGTCGATGTCCTGGGCGCCAAGGTGCGCGTCGGCCAGCGCGGCCTGCGCCGCCTCGCACGCCAGGTCGGCCAGCGTGCGCGCGCCCAATAGGCGGCGCGTCTGGATGCCGGTGCGCGTGCGAATCCACGCGTCGCTGGTGTCCACGATCTGCGCCAGATCGTCGTTGCGCACGATGTGCGCCGGCACGGCATAGCCCGTGCCCACAATGGTCAAACTCATGCTCGTTCGCTCCTTTTGGGCGCGCCGCAGGCGGGGG
>DXZF01000396.1 GCA_019415425.1 Bacillota bacterium
GTCCTGCGCGTGCGCGCGCACCAATGTGCGCACCAATTTGACGATGTAGAGCACATAGTTGAAGGGAAACAGGCTGAGTGCAAATGCGATGAGCGGTCCCTGGTTGTTGTTCCAGAAGGTCGAGAAGCGGAACAGCTGGACGCCCCACACGACGCACAGCGCAACGCCGATGTATAAGGCCGACAGGCAGAGCACGATACACAGCGGCGGCATCTTTTGGTGAAAGGCGCGCAGCAGCGTGTAGCCCAATACCGAAAGCAAGAAAAGCAGCAAGGGCGCGAATAGGTGCGAAGTGGCGATGGGCGCGTGCAACTGTGTGAAATCGCTGGTCAACGCGGGCGTCTGCCAATCCTTGAATTCCATCATGCCATAGAAGATCAGGCTGAGCGCCGGGCCCAGCGTAAACACGCACATCTCCACCCAGCTGCGCGATGGCTGCGAATTCAGCAGCTCTAAGAAGTTGAAAAACGTCAAGATGAGGGGAAGGCAACAGGCGATGAAAGCAAATATCAAGAAAAGCAACCGGAAAGACCTCCTTGGGGACAGTCTGAGCGATATATTTGATTGAACCATAAGCGAAAAAGGATTGCAAATGTACGCGCGTGCGGCAAGGGACGCAATGGGGCAAAAATGGGAGGAAAGTCGAACGAATGGCGGAGAATGCCGTTTTCCGGTACGGCGGTCGCGCGCAAACGGGCGGTGGACCAACGGACAACGATGGACACATGGATGCATGTGAGCCGCAAAGTGGTAGAATAGAAACCGACAAAGGCAGCGGAGGAGGCGGATGCAGATGGACGAATACACAGTGGCGGACAGCTTAAAGGCGTGGGAGGCAAATGCAGCATTTTGGGATGCACAGATGGGCGAGGACGCCAATGCATTCCACAAAGAGGTGATCAGGCCCAAAGTGAGCGAACTGCTGGAGATCCAGCCGCATGACCTTGTTTTGGATATCGCGTGTGGAAATGGGCAGTTTGCCGCCTATTTGGCCAGCAAGGGGGCGGAGGTGGTCGCGTTTGACTACAGCCCAAACATGATCGCCCTGGCCCGAAAGCGGCAGAAGAACAATCAGGAGCAAATTTCCTTTCACGTCATCGACGCGACAGATCGCCAGGCGCTATGTACCCTCAAACGGCCACGGGCTTACGACAAGGCGGTATGCAACATGGCGGTGATGGACATGCCGGAGATCGCCACGCTGTTCCAAGGTGTGCACGCGTTGTTGGCGGAAAACGGATGTTTCGTGTTTGCCACACAGCATCCGTGCTTTGTGACGTTGACGGATCGATACATGACACCCCACAGCTACACCGGCGAGGCCATTGCAGGGCAACCCGTTTTGCAGTGCTATTACCATCGGCCCTTGCAGCAGATCTTGCAGACCTGCTTTCAAAGCGGTTTTGTGATCGATGGCTTTTTTGAGACGTGCTATGGCGCCAAAGAGAAGCCGGATGTGATCATCGTACGCGCCAGAAAATGTGCGCAGCAAAGCCGTGTAGCGGATTGAAGATGCAATCAGGGGCCGGCAAACCCATGCTTGCCGGCCCCTTGGCATCGGTGTGCACATTCAATGCTGCCTGATGGCCAATTCGGCGTATTGGGGGGTGCCAAGGCCAAATCCGCCCGCCACCTCCAATAGCGTGCCGGTGATGTAACCGGCCTCGTCGCTGGCCAGAAATGCCACGGCATCTGCAACCTCCTGCGGCTGCCCAGGCCGGCCCAGCGGCACGTGTTGCACGAAGGAAGAGAGGAATTGCGACGGCATGTGTTCCATCGCTGCGTCGGTGGCGATGAGACCGGGCAGCACGGCGTTGCACCGTACGCCCATATCCGCACACTGCAGGGCGATGTTCTGCGTTAGGGCGTTGATGGACGCCTTGGCGACGACATAGGCCGTGCGCGACAGGTCGGGCGTAATGGAGCCGATGGAGGAGACGTTGACAATGCTGCCGCGATGCCGTTCCATCATGGCGGGCAGCACGGCTTTGACGGGCAACAACACGCTGCGCAGGTTGTCCTGTACGATGGAAAGAAAATCTGCGCTGTCGGTCTGCAAGATGGACTTGTCGCGCTCGACCTGGGTACCGCCGTAATTGTTGACCAGGATATCCACCTGCCCGCGCGCGTCCAGTACGCTGTGCACCATGCGCGTATAGGTCTCGGGCTTGGTGGCGTCAAAATACACCGCCTCTGCCTTTCCCCCTTTTTCTACAATGGATGCGGCGATCTCTTCCCCCGCCTCCAACCGCCGAACCGCCAGATAGACGTGGGCGCCGCGCTTGGCCAGGGCCTTTGCACACGCGAGGCCGATTCCGCGCGTGGCAGATGTGACGATGGCCACCTGATCCTGCATGCTCTGCATGAAATACACAACTCCTCTTTGCTTTTTGTTACCGTTAGCATGTACAAGATGCATCGCCTTTATCCCTATGCGCTTGTACGTAGCGTGTAAAGCAAGTAGAATGAAACCACTTGAAAGGACGGAGGAAATGCGGATGTTGCGCACAAAACTGGTTGCCATCAATTCGCAGTATGTGCACAGCAATTTGGCGATACGCGCGCTCAAGGCACAGCTGCCACAACGCGAAGTGAGCTGGATGGAGGCGAATATCAACCAGCAGCAAGCGTGGATTTTACAGGAACTGCTGCAGGGCGATCCGCAGGTGCTGTGCTTTTCGTGCTATCTGTGGAATATGCAGACGGTACTGCAGCTGTGCGAGGATGTGCGATCCATCCGGCCGGACATTCGGTTGATTCTGGGCGGGCCGGAGGTTTCCTTTGAGGCAAAGGCGTGGCTCGCGGCCCATCCGCACGCCGATACCCTCATCTGTGGAGAGGGCGAAGAACGGCTGCCGCAAGTGTTGTGCGCGCTGAGCGATGGACGCCCGCTTGCAGGGTTACCGGGGGTGGTCTATCAAACGCCGGGTGGCTGCATTGAGGGGGATCAGACGCCGCAGATCGTAGAGGGCTTTGCAGAGCTGCCGTTTGTGTATGCGGACCCCGCATTGCTGCCCGACAAAAGGCAGATTGTGTACTATGAATCGTCGCGCGGGTGTCCATTTGGGTGCGCATATTGCCTTTCGGGCAGCGGGGGACGACGCGTGCGGTTTCGCAGCGTCGCCCGGGTGCAGCAAGAGCTTGCAGCGCTATCCCGCTACGGCGTAAAACTGGTAAAATTTGTGGATCGCACGTTCAATGCAGACCCGGCGCGGGCGGCGCAGATCCTGGCGTTTGCCATGGAACATACCGGGGAGATGTGCATCCATCTGGAAATTGGCGCAGATTTGCTGGATGCGCAGACCATCGCGCTTTTGCAATGCGCGCCCAAGGGCAAATTTCAGTTGGAGGCGGGCGTGCAGTCGTGCAATCCAAAGACGTTGCAGAGCGTAGTGCGCAAGACAGATTTGCACGCGCTTTCGCGCAATGTGCGGGCCGTGTGTAGCGCCCGGAACGTGCACGTGCATCTGGATTTGATCGCGGGCCTGCCGTTTGAAGATCTGGCCTCGTTTGCGCGCTCGTTTGACACGGTGTACGCCATGCAACCCCACCAGCTGCAACTGGGATTTTTGAAGGTGTTGCGCGGCAGCCCCTTGTGGGGGCAGGTACGGCAGTACGGCCTGCAATTTCGCAGTTATCCCCCTTACGAAGTGTTGCAGACGCCCTGGTTGCCGCACCAAGCGGTGTTGCGCCTCAAATGCGTGGAAGAGGCGGTGGAACGATACTATAACAACGCGCGGGCGCGCAGAAGCCTGAATCTGCTGTTGCATGAGCGATTCGATTCGCCCTTTGCGCTGTTCGATGCGCTGGCACAATTTCTCATGCAGACAGGGCAATTGACGCGGCCACAGAGCGCGGCCCACCAGTTGATAGCATTGTGCGCATTTGCGCAGAATGTACTACCACAGGCGGGGTACGATCGGTTTTTGGCGCCGTGCCTGTTGGACTACATGCAGTGCGGCATCAAAGGGGAATGGCCTGAACCGTTTGCCAGCAGGTTTTCGCAAAAGCGGGCGCGCCAGTGCGCGCGCAGGGCAATGGAGCAGGGGTGGATGACGCATGCGCAGTTTGTGCGCAATGCATTTTGCGTGTTGCCATTGCACCCGCAGACAGGGGAGCCGATGCAGGTGCTGTGTATGGTGGAACCGTCGCGCGATGTGGTGACCGGGCAGGCCGATGTCACGGTATGGCCGTGGCCGGAGGAGGGAAACGGGGTTTGAAGCAACTGCTCTTTTGGTATCTGCTGCTCATCAATCTGGTTGCCTTTTGCCTGTGTGCATACGACAAGCGCGCGGCACGGCAGGGAAGATGGCGCATCTCGGAGCGCGCGCTGATTGGGTGCGCCGTTGCCTTTGGCGCAGGGGGACTGTATGCGGGCATGCGCCTGTTTCGGCACAAGACCCGGAAAACGCGCTTTGCCGTAGGCGTTCCACTGCTGTGCCTCGTGCAGATCGCCGCCATCTTCGCAGCCTATGTGTTGCAAAGCGAGTGATCCATGCACAAGATTGAAAGCGAAAAAACGCGCAATTGCTTGAAGCGGCTATCGTTTTGCAGTACACTATACACGCCTGAAAAGGAGAGAACTTGGAGGAGGACATCATGAACAAAGAGGAAATGAAATCCTGTATTCACCAGACGATCGACGCCTCGCGTGCTGAGCTGAAAGAGATCAGCGATTACATCTACAATCACCCGGAATTGGGGTACGAGGAGTATAAGAGCGCTGCCGTACAGGTGGAGTATCTCAAGAAGATCGGCTATGAGGTGACAGAGAAGGCTGCGGGCATTGACACGGCCTTTTTGGCCCGTTACCAGAACGGCGAGGGCATTCATGTGGCGATCTTTTCAGAATATGATGCCCTGCCGATCGGCCATGCGTGCGGGCACAACCTGATTGCCACTGCGGCGATGGGCGCGGCGCTGGGTATCAAGACGGCGATGGAAAAGTACGACGTCAAGGGCATTGTGACCATTGTGGGCGGCCCTGCGGAGGAGGGCGGCGGCGGCAAAATCAAGCTGCTGGATGCCGGATGCTACGACGATATGGACTGCGCGATGGCCGTGCATCCCACCTCGGCAATGAGCCGTGTGGCGGGTGGCTGCAATACCAGCTGCGTGTATACCGCAGAATACTTTGGCAAACCTGCGCACGCGGGCAACCGGCCGTGGGATGGCGTCAACGCGCTGGATGCGGCGCTGTTGTTCTTCAATGCCATGAGCTATATGCGCCAGATGACGCGCGACGGTGTGCGCCTGCGCGCCAATATCCCCGAAGGGGCGGACCGGCCGGTGGGTTCCATCGTGGATCATAGCAAGGTGCAGTGCAGCATTACCGCGCCCTCGTACAACGTGCTGATGGAGACCTGCAAGAAGATCGAAGGCTGCTTTGAGGCGGGTGCAGTGGGCACCGGTTGCACGTACAAGCTCTCCAAAAAGGTGGGCTATAAAAACCGCATTCCCAACGGCGTGCTGGGCGAGCTGTTCCGCGCCAACGCCGAGGCGCTGGGTGAGCCGATGATGGAGGGCATGCCGGCCGACAATGGCGGAGAGGACATGGGCAATGTCAGCCATCTGATCCCGGCCATCAATCCGCACATGACCATCTACCCCAAAGAGAAGATCTCGGGCCATACCGAACTGTTCAAGCAGATTGTGGCCACAGAGGCGGGCGACAAGTTCTTCATGCTCAATGCCAAGATCATGGCCGACACCGCGTTGGATCTGTTGCTGGACCCCGAAGCGGTCAAAGCGGCCAAAGAGGAATTGATCTCGCGCCTGAAGGTCGAATACGGCGACGAGTACGAGAAGTTCATGCGCTAACGCATGAGTTCACGGTGGGGCAGAGGCGATGCGGGTTGTCGCATGCGCCTGCCACTGGTTTAGCAGAAAAGCAAACAAAAGAGCGGCATCCGGTATGTTCCGGATGCCGCTCTTTGCCAAAACGATACAACCGATCGCTTACGCGTCCAAATCGATCAATTCGTATTCGCGGCTGCCAATGCCCAGCGCTGCAGCGGCTTCGATGGTATGCACGCCGTTTCTGGACTGAATGCGTTCGAGCAGGTCCGCTTTTCCTTCGTCAGGAGAGTTGAACACCAAGTCAATGCACGCCTGATCCAGCGCCACGGGATCCAGCGAAGAGAGAATGCCGATATCCGCCATCTTGGGATCCGCTGCCACGGCGCAGCAATCACAGTCGACCGACATGTTGCACATGACGTTGATGAACGCCATGTTGCCCTTTTCGTAATCCATCACGGACTTGGCCGCATCCGCCATCGACTCGAGGAAGGAGTCGTGATCTGCCGACCAGATTTTGGACACGTCGCCCGCGCCATGGATGTATGCCTTGCCATGGCTGGAGCCCAAGCCGATGGAGATGTTCTTCAGCGCGCCGCCGTATCCGCCCATGGGATGCCCCTTGAAATGGGAGAGCACCAGAATGGAGTCGTAATTTGCCAAATTGGCGCCCACGTAGTTCTTCTGGATGCGTTTTCCGCCTTCTACAGGCAGTTCCAGATCGCCCGCCTCATCCAGGATATCCACTTTGGCGACTTTGGTCCAGCCGTGGAGATCCATGGTCTTCCAGTGCTTTTCTACCGTATCGCGCTCGCCCTCATAGGCGGTGTTGCACTCCACAACGGTGCCCTGCACGGTGTCGATGATGGGCTTCATGAACTCCGGACGAATGAAGTTCTGGTTTCCCACTTCGCCGCTGTGCACTTTGACGGCCACTTTACCGGGCAGCTCTTTGCCCAACACCCTGTACATCTCGATCATCTTTTCGGGCGTAATGCGTTTGGTAAAATATACCTTGGCCTTTTCCACTCACGTACACCTCCAAAATAGGATTTCTAAACTCATTATACTTGAACGGAGGGGGGGATTGTCAATTGCGAATGGGAAAATCTGTATATCCGGAATCGGCGTGCTCCCGCCTTTCCTTCTGCACAATGCACCGGGCAATGAGCGGCGTGCGCATGTCCATCAGGGTGAAGCGAATTTGCAAACAGAGAACCCGCCAACCGGCGGGTTCTCTGCTTGTTGGTATCAGCACAAAGGCAAATAAACTCAATCCATGGCCAGTGCAAAATAGGGAGGGGCCGTGGGTTGCGCCCCGCATACGTCCTCCGCCAACTGGCTGACCGGATGTGCCATGGCAAACGGCCGATTGGCAAGCCCGGGCAACGTACCGGCAGGCAGGGAAACCAGATAGCGTGGCGCCTGCACGGCGCTGTGCACCAAGGCCATGGCATCTGCCGGGGAGAGGCCGCACAGGGCCAACTCCTTGACGTGTGCCACCCCTTCACGAATGACCACGACGGCGCATCCCCGCCGCGCACCCTGCTGCAGATACAGAATCTGTCCGCCTTCCTGTGCCACGCTCAGGTGAATGTACGAAAGCCCGTGCGGATCCCATGCCGCAAAGGCGCTTGCATCCGCAAAGGCGGCGCAGCGCAACTGCAGGTGTTCCTCCACCGTGCAGGGGCACACAGTGCCGTTCGCTTCGGGCAAATCGCAGGGGTTTACTTCCCACGGTTGCAGGCAGAACATGGATTGATATCCCTGCTCCCCATAGAACGCAAACAGCGAATCCGAGGCGGGTACGAGGATGGCGATATCCTCGCCCGCTTCCTGCATGCGCGCGTGTACCGCCTGCATC
>DXZF01000397.1 GCA_019415425.1 Bacillota bacterium
GTGCACAAGCCGTAACGGGCGAGAGGTTACACGGGTTCACGCGCCCCTTTGGGGAGGTGTTGCGCCCGCGCCATAAAATCCACAAGAGCGCCGTCCGGATGCAACATCCGGGCGGCGCTCGTCTGTCGGGCACGCGGTGCAAATTGCGTGCGCATCGGGCCAACTGTGGGCTTGATGCGGTCGTGGCAATCGGATATGCTGGAAAAGAGACGGGTGCACCGGTTGCGCGCTGTAGCGCAGGGCCAACCGGTTGGGGGGGCGCTTTAAGAGCAAAAAAAGGAACCCGGATCGGGTTCCCTTTGCGCCTGGCATCAGGCCGCTTTCGCCTGTTCCTGTGCCGCCCGGCGCTCGTAGCCGCGGTTGCGGAACCACAGGCCCAAATCGGCCGAGACCATCAGCAGATTGAGGATGTACAGCACCATCACAAGATCGGGATTGTACAGGATTTTGTTGATGATGCCGCACAGGTAGCCGATGATGATCGCCACCGAAAAGACGGCGCTCTTGCCGCCGGTGCTGCGGCTCTTGTAGGATTTGTAGATGGACGCAGGCCAGGCAAAGCCAAAGCAGATCAGCATGCCTGCTTCAAAAATACTCATCAAAAGACACTCCCATCGCAAACGATCCAATTTTGACAATGCATTCATTATACGGGCCCCCAAAGCCCGCTGTCAACGCAAGATGGAGGAGAGGACGCATGAAACATTGCAATGCACACCTGGATACCGTACGCGAGCAGTTTGCCGTGCAGGCCGAACACTTTGGCGATGCGCCCATGGCCATGGGCAACGAGGCGTATCAGGCATGGTCGCTTGCGCAGATTCCGCTCAGCGCGCGGGATCTCGTGCTGGACGTGGCGGCCGGCACGTGCCTGATCACGCAAAAGCTGGCGCAGCGCGCCCGGGCCGTGGTGGCCCTGGACGCCACGCCGGAAATGCTGCAAAAGGGGGTGCAGCAGGCGCGCGAGCAGGGGATTGACAACCTGCTGCCCGTCGTGGGCGAAGCGGAACACCTGCCGTTTCTGGACGGCACGTTTGACCTCGTCGTCTCCCGGCTGTTGCTGCACCATGTGGTGGATGTGGACGCGGTGCTGGCCGAGATGGCGCGCGTGTGCCGCCCGGGCGGCACGGTCGCGGTCATCGATCTGGTGTGCGTGGCCCCAAAGGAGGACGAGGCGTATTACAATGCGCTGGAGCGCCTGCGCGATCCCTCGCACACGCGCGCGCTGTACCGCGAGGAACTGCGCGACGCCTGCCAGCGCGCGGGGCTCGTGTGCGTGGGCGAATCGCTCAAGCAGGTGGAAGCGCACCTGACGGCGTGGATGGCGCTGACGCACACCAGCGCACAGCATCGGGAAACCATCCGGCAGGCGCTGCTGGCAGAGCGTGCGGGCGGCCGCGCGACCGGCTTTGCCCCGTACGGCGAGCCGGATGCGCTGTGCTTTACGCAGAACTGGGCGATGGTCGTGTGCCAAAAGCGGGCGTGAGCGGGCGCTTGGCGCGCGGCACACCGCTTACGGCTCTTCCAGCGAGACGACGAGCCGGTGCGGCAGGCAGACGATCTGGTTTTGCATCGGCCGCGTGGCGAGGTTGTCGGGCGTGACGGCCCCCTGCTGGATGCAGTTGTGATCGGGGCAGTTGGCGCTGTGCATGTACACGCTGCCGTCCTGGATGACGACGGTGTTTGTAAACCCGTCGCGCGCAAACGCAAACGTCGTGTCGGTTGAGAGCGGCGCCTCAAAGACCAATGCATCCCCGTAGCGCACGCGCACGACGGATGCGTTCTTAGGCGCGCGCAACCACCCCCACAACAGCGCCGCCAGGGAGAGCAGAATGAGCGCGTACAGGATTTTGCGCTCGCGTTTTGGCAAGGGAAGTCCTCCGTTTCCTCTCCGCTTCACGATCCCATAGGCGCAAGAGCGGGGCATGTACGCGTATCGTATAACAAGATGCAGGGGGATGGCAAGCGTGTGCCCGGTGTTGCGCGCGCACCAGGCACCCAGCGGCCTGGCGGCGTGCAGCCGCGGGATGGCGCAGCGTGCGGGCGCCATCCGCGCTGCGCCACGCGCACAAAAAAACAGGACGGGCCATCGGCTCCGTCCTGTTTTTTGCACTGCCAGGGGTTTACTGGCCCTATAAAGGGTCATTCCTTCCAGCCCTTGAGCGCCTCGTGCGCGGTCTGCAACCGCTCGATGATGGGGATGTGCTGCGGGCACTTCTGCTCGCACGCGCCGCACGCCACGCACTGCGAGGCGTCGCGCCCGCTGCGCGCACGGAACATGTACTGCCGGCGCGGCTGGTCAAACGCCTCAAACATCATCCCCGCGTTGTACGTCGAGAAGATGCCGGGAATGTCCACGCCCTTGGGGCACGGCACGCAGTACTCGCATCCGGTGCAGGGGATGGTCACGCGGCTCTCATACGCCGCCTTGGCGCGCATGAGCATGTCGCGGTCGGCCGGGGTGAGCACGTTGGGCAGCGCGTCGGCCGCAGAGAAGATGCGCAGGTTGTCCTGCAGCTGTTCCATGGTGCTCACGCCCGAGAGAATGCAGCTGACCTGCGGGTAGTTGTACAGGAAGCGGAACGCCCACTCGGCTGCCGAGCGCTTTTCGGGGTACGCGTCGTAGATGGCCTGCACGTCCTTGGGCGCGCTGGCCAGCCCGCCGCCGCGCAGCGGCTCCATGATCACCAGCGCGCAGCCCTTTTCGCCCGCCAGCGTCATGGCCTCCTCAGTCACTTCCTTGTCGCAGTCCAACAGGTTTTGCTGCACCTGGCACATGGCCCACGGGTAGTAGGCGAGCACCTGGCGGAACGTGTCCAACTCGCCGTGGTAGGAAAACGCAATCGCGCCGATCAGCCCTTCCTGACGGAACTTTTCGTACTCCTCCAGGATCTTGCGCTGTTTGATGTTCTCCCAATCCGCCGCCTGGATGTTGTGGATCAGGTACACGTCGATGTGGTCGGTGCGCAGCTTTTTCAGCGTGTTCTCAAGGTTTTTGCGGATGGTGTCCTGCGTCTTCATCTCGCGGAACGGCTGCTTGGTCGCAATCTTCACCTTCTGGCGCAAGCCGCCCTCCAGCGCTTCGCCCAGCACCGCCTCGCTGTCCCCGCCATGGTAGGTCATGGCGGTGTCAAAGTAGTTGACCCCATGCTCGGCCGCATAGCGGATCATCTCGTACGCCTTCTCGCGGTCCACTTCCACCGTGCCGTCCTCGTGCGTAAGGCGCGGCAGGCGCATGCAGCCCATGCCAAAGGTGGAGACGTCAAACCCCTGACGGCCATATGGACGCATTTGCATGTGCATCATCCTTCCTCATCTGTAAAAAATGGATCAGGTTAATTATACCACGTTTTCCCCTTTTGGGAAGCGACTGAAGGGTGGGGGCATGCCGCGCTGTGCGCACATGAAAAAGGGGCGGGGCGGTTTTTTTGAGCCCCCGCCGCAAAAAATGCCGGCCAACCGTGTAAGATGGGGGGAGAAAAGGCGTGTAGATAGATGAGAGGGCCATGGGAAAGGAGGGATTGCCCCTGCAGGATTGGGAAATCGTGCAACTGTACTGGGACCGGGACGAGCGGGCCATTGCGGCCTCGGCGGAAAATTACGGGCGCTACTGCACGTCCATTGCAGCGCGCATCCTCTCTGACAGCCAGGATGTGGAGGAATGCGTGAGCGATACCTTCTGGCGCGCCTGGAATGCGATCCCGCCGCACAGGCCGGCGCTGCTCTCCGCCTTCTTTGGCAAGATCACGCGGAATCTCTCGTGTTCGCGGTACCGGCACAACACGGCGCATAAGCGCGGCGGCGGGGCGCTGGACGCGGTGCTGGAGGAGCTCTCGGGCATCGTATCCGGCGCCGACAGCGTCGAGCAGCAGGCGGACTACCGGGTGCTCATCGCGGCGATCAACGCGTTTTTGGGCGGGCTGTCCGCCGAAAAGCGCGGCATCTTTCTCTGCCGCTACTGGTACTTTGACCGCATCCCGGAGATTGCGGCCCGCTATGGGAAGTCGGAAAACCACGTCTCGGTCATCCTGAACCGCCTGCGCGCGAAACTGCGCGCCTACCTGTTGGAAAGGGGATTTACACTGTGAAAAGGGAAACGCTCTGCGCGCTGCTGTCCGACGTCGATGCAACCTACATCGTGCAGGCGCACGCGCCCTGCAAGGCGAAAAAGGCCATGCACAGGCGGCGCCATGCGATGGCGGCCGGCCTGACCGCCGCCCTGCTCGTGGCAGGGGCCGTTGCGATCGGGGGCCTGCGCACAGCGGATGGCGCGCTCGTCGATACGCCCAACGGGCAGGCGGCGTCCGTTTGCATGCGCGAGGTCTACTTCAACCCGATCGCAGCGCCCGTGGACGCGGCGCGCAGGTGGTACGACCCCGCACAATACGACTTTGTCAGTTGGGATGCACAGGCAATCGCAGCATATTTCGGCACGGATTTAACGCCGGCCTACGTGCCGCCGGGGCTGACGGCCGCGCCCGCAAACGGCACGGCGCGGGTCGTGCTGGATAAAGACGGCGCCGTCGTGGAGGATACCGTGTGGCTTGGGTTTTTCCACGACTTCTACGAGGACGGCAGCCCGATGCTCACACAGGACGTCAACGCCTGCAAGGGCCTGACCATCACGGCCTCCAAACGCGGGCTTCTTGGCGATTGCGTGTACCTGCTGCCCGAAGATGAGACGAGGACGTCAAAGATCTGCGGAACGGCCGTGCAGTTTGGGTATCGTTCCATGCCGCATGGCCCGTACGATCCGCAGACGCATGCGCCGGCGGGCCACTATGATCTGTACGTCGCAGAATTTGAACGGGCGGGCATCCAGTACCAGATCGTGGCCACGCAACTGCAGGCCGAGGAGATCGTCAAGGTCGCAGCGTCGCTGATCACCGGGCAGAGCGAGATCTTTGTGGCGCTTGAGTAGCGGCCGCAGTGCGGCACGGGCGCAGGGGCGGCCCGCCGTCATAAAATCGTAAGAAAAGCTTCAGGACGATCACAGGCCTTTTGGCCCTCCATGTGCTGTAATGAGCGTGGAGGGGAATGCACATGCAGCAACGCACACATGCCTATGGCGCCATCGATCTGTTCCGGCTCGTCGCCGCGCTGATGGTGGTGGCCATCCACACGTCTTTGCTGGCAGACTGGAACGAAACCGCGGATTTTCTGCTCACCCGCGTCGTGGCGCGCGTCGCGGTTCCGTTCTTTTTGATGACCACGGGCTTCTTCACCCTCGGCCCCGCGCCGGCACAGAAGCGGCGCGGGGCGGTCTTTCGCTTTTACCGCCGCACGCTCGCGCTGTACGCGGTGGCCATCGCGCTGTACCTCCCGCTCAACGTGTACAACGGCTCCTTTGCGCAGCCGCACCTGTGGCAGAACCTCCTCAAGGACGTGTGCGTGGACGGCACGTTCTACCACCTGTGGTACCTGCCCGCCAGCCTGTTGGGCGTGGCGATTGTGCAGCAACTGCACAGGTGCAGGCGAGAAGGCGTGGGCTGGGCGGTCGTGCTGGGGCTGTACGGCATCGGGTTGCTGGGCGACAGCTACTACGGCGCCATCGCGCACGTGCCCGTGCTGAACGGCCTGTATCGCGGAATCTTTGCGGTGTGCGACTACACGCGCAACGGCCTGTTTTACGCGCCGGTATTCCTGTGGATGGGCGCATGGCTGTACAGGCATCCGCTGCAATTGTCGCGCCGGGCGTGCGGCGTCGCACTGGCGGTGTGCGCGCTGGCGCTGTGCGGCGAAGCGCTGAGCCTGCGCGCATACGGCTGGCAACGGCACGACAGCATGTACCTGTTTTTGCTGCCGGTGATGGCGTGCCTGTTCTCGCTGCTGCAGCGCGTCGCGTGCCGTGCGCCGCGCGCACTGCGCGACGTGGCGCTGGCCGTCTATCTCATCCACCCGTGGATGATCGTGTGCGTGCGCGGCGCGGCCAAAGTGCTGGGCCTGACGGCGCTGCTGATCGACAGCAGCATCGGGCACTTCCTGGCCGTCGCGCTCTCGTCGCTGCTGTTCGCGGGCCTGTACGCGTGGTATGTCGACGGCGTGCGGCGCGCACGGCAGGCGACGGCGGAACGGCTTGCACCGCCGCAGCAAACGCCGCCACGGCCATTGCAGGCCGACTCGGCGGATGGGGAAGCGGAAACGGTGCAATCCACGCCGGCACAACGGCGCGAGGGGGAAGCGGACGCACCGCCACAGGCACAGGGCGAGGGGCCCGCCCCGCCCGCCGATGCCGGTCAGCAGCGGGAAACCCCGCCGGTACAGACGCAACCGGCCCAATACGCCCGCCGCTTTCCTCCGCGCAGCAGCCGCAGGCGCTAAGCCGCCTGCGCACGGCCAGATAGGGCAAAGAGAAAACGCACAGCAGGTGGATACCCGCTGTGCGCTTGCCTATACAATTCGCCAAGAGAGGGGGCTCAATGGGCCTTGCGGCGGCCGCGCCCATAGAGCGCCAGGCAGCACAAAAAGCCGAGCGCGGCCACGCTCCACACCTGCAGATGCGGCAACAGGCACAGCGCATAGCCTGTCTCTTATACACAT
>DXZF01000398.1 GCA_019415425.1 Bacillota bacterium
TTGCGGGCTCTGGCCCTGCGTATGTCTACATGTTTATCGAAGCGATGGCGGATGCCGGTTGCAAGCTGGGGCTTGCGCGCGATTTGTCGTATCGTTTGGCGGCGCAAACGTGCATCGGTTCCGGCCACATGGTATTGGAAACAGGCCAGCACCCTGGCGCGCTCAAGGATGCGGTTTGCTCTCCCGGTGGCTCCACCATTGAGGCGGTCTACGCGCTGGAAAAGGGTGGATTCCGTGCGGCCGTAATCGATGCAATTGACGCATGTACGGAGAAGTTTTATAAACTGTGATGAGGGCTTAACGGCGGCTTTCCGTGTGTTTTGAGGAGGAAATGTGAAAGAAATCACGATTTACTGCGATGGCGCTTGTAGCGGCAATCCCGGCCCGGGTGGTTGGGGGACGATCTTGTTTTACAATCAACATCAAAAGGAGCTGAGTGGTTTTTCGCCGCATACCACCAATAACCGCATGGAGATTCAGGCGTGTATCGAGGGGTTGCAGGCGCTCACAGAACCTTGCCGCGTGCGTGTATACAGCGATAGCGCATATCTGTGCAATGCGGTCAACCGGCATTGGCTGGAGAGCTGGCAGCGCAATCAGTGGCGAAAAGCGGATAAGAAGCCGGTAGAAAATGTGGAGCTCTGGAAAAAGCTGTGTATGCTGATGCAGACGCATCAAGTCACATTCCACAAAGTCAAAGGCCATGCAGACAACGAGTGGAACAATCGAGCGGATCAGTTGGCTACCCAACAGATCAAGCGAAACCGCGAGAATTTACGCTAAACCAGCGTGGCGTCTCCTTAAAATCCCAAGTACGCGGAAAGGGACAAATGCAAACAAATGGGCGGGGAAACCCGCCCTTCTTTGCATCTATAACTATGCGCAAAAGACAAGTTTTACGAAAAGTATTGACAAAAATCACTGAAAATGGTACGGTTAAACCGTCCATCAAGCGTCAAAACGTATCCAAACATTGCTTTTGGATACGCGTTCTTTTGAGAAAGCGAGTGTCATGCAATTGGAAAACAACAACCATCACGCTTCATACCATACCCAAATTGCGCGTGAGCGTACGGTGCGTCTGCGCGAACTGTCTCGCCAGTTGCCGGCATGCTGCTCGGATTTCTTTCGCGGCTTGGAACCGACGACAAGCATTCTCACACGATTGAATTACGCGTATGATCTGCGCGTCTTTTTTGATTATCTGTGCAAAGAAGAGGCCGATTACGGCGGATACACGCGCGAAGATTGGACGGATGCGGCAATTGCCACGATCACGCCAATCGTATTGGAACGCTTTTTGGAGTACCTCAATTATTACGCTTCTGAAGACGGCAAGACGCATGGAAACGGCAATACCGGCAAGGCCCGGAAGATTTCCACGCTCAAATCCTTTTTCAAGTACATGTACAAAAAGGAGCGCATTCCTGCCAATGTAGCTGAAAAAATCGATATGCCCAAAGTGCACGAAAAACCCATTGTGCATCTGGAACCGGATGAAGTCGCCAAATTGCTGGATTTGGTGGAATCCGGTGATGCGCTCACCGCTGCGCAAAAGCGATATCACGCCTATACGCGCACGCGCGATGTGGCCATTTGTACGCTGCTGCTGGGCACGGGCATCCGCATATCGGAGCTTGTGGGGCTGGATATTCAGCATCTGGACTTCTCTGCCGACAGTTTTTTGGTCACGCGTAAGGGCGGCGCGCAGGTGGTTTTGTACTTTGGCGAAGAGGTCGAAAAGGCCCTATTGGACTACTTGGAGGAGCGCAAGGCCATCACACCGGCGCCGGGCCATGAAAATGCGCTCTTTCTATCGCTGCAGAAAAAGCGCATGAGTCAGCGCGCGATTCAGATGTTGGTCAAAAAATATGCCGCCATTGTCACCCCACTCAAAAAGATCACCCCGCACAAATTTCGTTCCACGTTTGGCACCATGCTCAATTACGAGACGGGCGACATCTATTTGGTGGCCGATGTGTTGGGCAATAAGGATGTCAATACCACCCGGCGCCATTATGCCGCACTGAGCGATGACAGACGGCGACAGGCCGCTGGCGTTGTCAAATTGCGCGAAGACGATTGAACGCGAAAATGGGTCCGCCTTCAATCGTCTCGATTCTTCTGCTTCTCATATGCGGTTTTATCAGTTCTGGCGCATTTGCGCCGAATTTTATTTCTCCTCTTTTTGCTTCCACTGCGGTTGTGCCGTTTGGGACGGATCCTCCACGGAATCGATCAGCACCTCCGCATAATCTGCATCACTGCTCTCCTCATTCAGGCATTCAAAACAATTGATGCAGATTCGATCGTAGAGCGGGCAACGTTCACACGCACCGCAATCAATACATTCACGTTCAAACAGGACACATTGCGCCATTTCGTATCCACACCTTCCGCATCGATTATAGCACGAATTCGCCCTTGCGGGAAAAGTTTGTCTTGCAAGAACGAATGTTCGTATGTTACAATGGGGCCAAACGAGGAGGTATGCAAATGTCTTTGAGCGTCAAACAACAGCGTGTGTTGGATTTCATTCGCCAATACAATCGCGATCAAGGCTATCCCCCTTCTGTCAGAGAGATATGCCAGGGGTTGAATCTCAAGTCCACCTCTACGGCTCATGGATATTTGGAGCGCCTGGAAAAGCGTGGGTTCATTCGCCGTGATCCCTCTCGTCCGCGTGCCATCGAGCTGTTGGAAGACGCGCAAGTGCGCCGCGGCACCGTTTCGCTGCCCGTGATTGGCCAGGTAGCGGCGGGGCAACCGATTTTGGCAGAACAGAACATTGAAGAGTACATCCCCCTTCCCTCTCAGTTCTTCCACTGTGACGAGAACGAGAGCTTCATGTTGCGCATTCATGGGGAGAGCATGATCAATATAGGGATTTTTGACGGAGATCACATCGTGGTTCGCCGTACGCAGACGGCAGAAAACGGCGATATCGTCATTGCGCTGATTGACGATGAGGCGACGTGTAAGCGCTATTTTAAAGAAGATGGGCATTTCCGCCTACAGCCCGAAAACGACCACATGGCGCCCATTATCGTGGACGAGGTCATGATCTTGGGCAAGGTGATCGGGCTCATTCGCCAGTATTGAACTGGCCAGATTTCAATTGGCAAAGGCACATGCACACCTGGCTTTGCATCGGGTGTACATGTGCCTTTTTCATGCGCAGATATCCAAAGGCTGTACCAGTGTTGTCGCTACTTACACAGCGGTTTTCCCTGCTGCATGGCTTCGATGGCATAGAGGCAGCCGATCCGCCCATGGGCATATGTGAGGCCGCCTTGCATATACGCCGTATAGGGTTCGCACAGCGGCCCATCGGCAGACAGCTCAATGGAAGATCCCTGTACAAATGCGCCAGCCGCCATGACGACTTCATGCGTGTACCCCGGCATGGCCCACGGCTCTGGTACGGCCATGGAATCCACGGGGGCCGCCTGCTGAATGGCGCGGCAGAACGCCAGCAATTTTTCACGCTCGCCAAAGCGGATGCACTGAATGATATCCGAGCGCATTGCCTGCGGCGCGGGATTTACCGCATACCCCAAAGCGGCAAAGGTGTGCGCAAACAGCACCGCGGTCTTCACGGCAGCGGCTACCACGGTCGGTGCCATAAACAGCCCCTGGAAGAACGGACGATAGGAAGCCTCATAGGAGCCACATGCCCGCCCGATGCCCGGGGCATTGAGCGCACTCTCTATGCGCTCCAAGGCAGACTGCGTCCCGCAGATGTATCCGCCAGTGGGCGCCAGGCCTCCACCTGCATTCTTGATCAGTGAGCCCGCGATCACATCGACTCCCACCTCGGTGGGTTCTTGGGTTTGGGTAAACTCACCATAGCAATTGTCTACAAACACGAACGCCTGCGGACGAATGGCGTGTACAAGGTCTGCTGCCGCTTTGAGCTCTTCCACGCGCAGCGCGTGCCGCCAGGCATAGCCGGCAGAGCGCTGCAGCGCAACCACGCAAATGGACGCATTGGCCCGCAAATGCGCCTCAAGCGCCTCCAGATCAATGCCGCCATCTGCAAGCAGATCGATCTGCTCATACCGTACCCCTCGCTCCATCAATGAGCCGTGCGCAGGCTCGAGGCCGATCACCTGTTCCAAAGTATCGTAGGGCTTGCCGGATGCGTACAACAGCGTCTGGCCGGGCGAGAGCAGCCCCTGTAGGGCAATTGCGAGGGCATGTGTACCGGAGACGATGTGCGGCCGCACAATGGCCTGTTGCGCGCCAAAGACCGTTGCAAACAGCGCCTCCAACGTATCGCGTCCGATGTCGCTATATCCATAGCCTGTAGAGGGCTGAAAGTGCCCGGCGACAATGCCGTTGGCCGCAAAGGCATGCAACACCTTGGCCTGATTTACATGCGAGATGGCGTCGATCTGTGCAAACTGCGGCTGTGCCTTTTGCTCCATTTGGAGCAGTGTTTCTTCGGACTGCCGGCTTACCCCCAGCAAAGAAGCAATTTCCATGTCAAAAGACCTCGCAAAAAAAGATATCCACGCTATGGGCGCAACGGCTGCGCTCCAAACGGAACCACCGCCGCCACAGCATGCTTATACAGCATGTTCTGTTGTCCGTCCTTGCCATCCAAAATGATGGTGAAATTGTCAAACCCGCGCACCGTTCCATCGTACTGCATGCCGTCGATCAGACGAATCTGTACCGGCATACGCTCACGACGGGCGGAATTCAAAAACACATCTTGCAAAACAAAGGGTTTGCTGTTCATTCAAAAGACCTCCGAACGCAATGTCAGATAGTCAGAAACCAGGCGATCTGCCTGAGCAAGGCATGCATCATCTTCCATCAGCGCCTGCATGTCCAGCCATTGGATGCGCAAATCGCGTTTGAACCAGGTCATTTGGCGTTTGGCAAACTGTGCCGTCTCGATCTTGATGCGCTCTACCGCTTCAGAAAGCGTGTACTGCCCGAGAAAGTAGCGGAACAATTGCCTGTATCCAAGGCCCTGCATGGATGGATGCTCGATATCGACTCCCAGCGCAAACACGTCCCTGGCCTCTTCCAAGAGCCCTTGTTCCATCATGGAATCCACGCGCTTGCCAATGCGCGCACGCAACTGCTCCCGCGGCCAATAAAGGCCCAGCATACACGGGGATTTGCCGCCCTGATACGCCTGCTGCGCAAACGTCTCTGTCTGTGCAGAGTACGGCTTGTGCGTCAGCAACGAGACCTCGAGCGCGCGGATGACGCGCTTTTGATCGTTGGGATGCAAGCGCTGTGCCGAATCGGGATCCACGGCGCGCAGCCGCTCGTGCAGCGCCTGGCGACCATGCTCTCTGGCGTACGTTTGCAGTTCAGAGCGCAGCACCGGGTCGCTTTCCACTTGCGTAAAGTTCAGCCTACCGGACAGCGCCTGGATGTACAGCCCCGTACCGCCACAGACAATGGGCAGATGCCCCTGCCTGTGAATGCCTTCCATGGCCTGTTCAGCCAACGACTTGTAAGCAGCCACACTGAATGGTTCGCCCACGTGCACCACATCGAGCAGATGGTGTACAATTCCCTGCCGCTCATGGAGCGGTACCTTTGCCGAGCCGATATTCAGCTCACAATACACCTGCATGGAATCGGCATTGACAACTTCGCCCTGCCATCGCTTGGCCAATTCGATGGCCAAATCGGATTTGCCAGAAGCAGTGGGACCGATTACATAGACACAGGGCTGTTGATTCATAGCACGCGTCGAAATCCTTTCTCCAGATCCCGTCGCAACACCTTGAGTGCGACAGGCCGTCCATGCGGACAGGTCAACTGTTCATTTTCCTGCAGCTTCTGTACGAGCGTCTGCAATTCCACCTGGCTGAGCCTGTCACCGGCCTTGATGCTGTGGCGGCAAGCGGAACGAATGATCCGCTCTCTTTGCAGTTCAAACGACGTCACTGTCTGCCCCATACTGGACTGATCCAGAATGTCATGGAACAACTGAACGACGGGCACCTGCTGCATCAATACCGGCACAGCGCGCACGGCGATCTCCTGCGGGCCGAACGGCTCGCAGATAAAGCCCAACGAGCAGAACAATTCCTGCAGCGAGCCAAACGCCTGCATCTCGGCAAAGGTAAGCGGAATGATCTCTGTGGTGAGCAACTCCTGACTGATGACCTGGCGATTGGCGATCTGCTGGCGATATGCATCGTACGTCAACCGTTCGTGTGCGGCGTGTTGATCGATGATGTACAGCGATTCCCCGCTCTGCACCAGAATGTAGGTTTCAAACAGTTGCCCGATCACGATGGGCGACTCGCCCAGTGCGCCACGTTCCGTCTGAAATGACAGCTGCTCTTGCTCAGGTTCCGTTTCCTGTACCTGGGTTTCTGCGTTCTTATCATTGACAGGTTCTGGAAAATCCATACCCGTCACGCCCTCGTGCATTTGGTCGTCTTCTGTGGAGAGAGGCGGGTAGTGCTGCTGCATCCATGCGATGCGTTCGCGCAGCGTACGGCCGCGCAATGACTGTGCGCCGTCATCCGTGGATGCCGCTGTGTGCGAGGCAGGCGCATTGGCGCCGCCCGTCAGCGGCGCTGCGCCCTCTTTTTCTGCCGAATCCGTCTGCACAGGCGCGCCTGCGGCCATCGCTTCTTCCGGCTCGTGTGGCGCTTGCCCACCTGCCTCTATGGTTTCGCAAGCATCTCCTGCCCGATCCTGTTTTGCAGGCGGGTTTGTTTCATGCGGCGTCTGCAACCCCATCTGCGATCGGCGATACGCTTCCCAGGTTTGCGCGACCAGGGCACACAGTTGTGCGGACAGCTCCTCTTCATTGGTAAAGCGCACCTGCATCTTCTGCGGATGCACGTTGACGTCTACCGCGGCAAAGGGAATGTGCAGGTGCAGGACGAAAAATGGAAATCGACCGATCATCAGCCGTTCTCCATACCCCTTTTGCACTGCATTGGACAGTGCCTGATTGCGGATTGGGCGACCATTGACACACAACGTCTGTACACTGCGCGTCTGGCGGGAGATCTCGGGAGCGCCCAAAAAGCCTTCATAGCGGATGGCGCCGCTCTGCGCCGTACTGATCGGGATACACTGGCGCGCCACATCGTTTCCGTATACCGCGCGAATGGCAACCAAAAGCCCGGTTCCCGGCGACTGCAGCACCAGCTTCTTGTTGTTTAGAAATCGCACCGAAAGGTTCGGATTGGCAAGGATCAGTCTTGTGATCACGTCGCTGACCTGTGTGGCCTCCGCCGCGGGCCCCTTGGCAAACTTTAAGCGGGCCGGCGTATTGTAAAACAGCTGGTCGACGCTGATGCTGGTCCCCTCCGGGCATCCGCATTCGCTCTGGTCCAAGATTCTTCCTGCGTGCAGCACCAGACGATTGCCCACCTGTGCGCCGGATTCGCGCGAGGTGATCTCCACCTGCGAGACCGCCGCAATGGAGCTGAGCGCCTCTCCGCGAAACCCCAACGTCTCAATGGCATTGAGCGAGTCCCCACTGCGGATTTTCCCGGTGGCATGCCGCTCAAAGGCGATGGGCAAATCCTCTGCGCTCATGCCGCACCCGTTATCGGTGACGCGGATGTGCACGAGCCCACCTGCCTCGATTTCCACGGTCACGGCCGTGGCGCCCGCATCGACCGCATTTTCGCATAGCTCTTTGACGACGCTGGCCGGCCGCTCTACGACTTCACCCGCCGCGATGCGATTGGCCGTGGCCTCGTCCAAACGTTGGATTTTCATACCAACCTCCCCGCTTGAAACTTGTACGTGTTGAGCAGATTGAGCGCTTCCAACG
>DXZF01000399.1 GCA_019415425.1 Bacillota bacterium
CGTCAAGGGCGGCGCCAGCTGCATTGCGCGGCGCGAGCTGGATGCGCTGGTGGAGTATGTCAAGCAGTATGGCGCGCGCGGCATGGCGTGGATCAACGTCAGGGAAAACGAACTGCAGTCCCCCATCGTCAAATTCTTCAAACAGGAAGAGATCGACGCGTTGCTCGCCCGCATGGGCGCGGAAGTGGGCGACATCCTGATGTTTGTGTCGGATGCGTCGGATGCAGTTGTGTTTGATGCGCTGGGGCATTTGCGCCTGCACCTTGGCGAGAAGCTCGGCCTGATCGATCACGACAAGCTGGATATCTTGTGGGTGACGGAGTTCCCGCTGCTGGAGTACAACGAAGAAGAAAAGCGCTACACCGCCATGCACCACCCGTTCACCGCGCCGATGGATGAGGACATTGAACTGCTGGAGCGCGAGCCCGGCAAAGTGCGCGCCAAGGCGTACGACCTCGTGATCAACGGCATGGAAGCGGGGGGCGGCAGCTGCAGGATCTACTCGCCGGAGCTGCAGGAGCGCATGTTTGCCGCGCTGGGCTTTACCAAGGAGCGCGCGTACGAGCAGTTTGGCTACCTGTTGGAGGCGTTCAAGTACGGCACGCCGCCGCACGCGGGCCTGGCATTCGGCTTTGACCGCCTGATCATGATCCTGTGCCACGGCACGTCCATTCGCGATGTCATCGCGTTCCCCAAAGTGCAGTCGGGCAGCTGCCCGCTGACGGGCGCGCCCGATTACGTGGAGGAAAAACAGCTCAAAGAGCTGCACATCCGCACCACGGCCGGGGAAGAGAAATAAGATTGCAAGGGAGTTGTGCCCCGCTGTGCATGGAATTTGAGGGATGCGGGCCTGACCGCTCTCTCTGCTTCGCCCGGCGGGGTTGTTCTTCTGCGCAGGGTTGGGTACACTATCCATAGGTGATTTGCAGGGGACAAGAGGGATTTTCCATACTGTGCCGGCCGTTTTTGATCGGCTGGCCGGTAGCCTGCTGGCCCGGCAAGCGCCTGAAAGAAAATATCGACCACAAAGGAGTGTAAAAAATGGCAAGTGAACTGTGCATGACGTTTACCGAACAGAATTTTGACGAAGAAGTATTGCAGAGCAAGGATGTCGTCCTGGTGGATTTCTGGGCCAGCTGGTGCGGTCCGTGCCGCATGGTTTCCCCGGTGATCGACGAACTGGCATCGGACTTTGCGGGCAAGGCCAAAGTGGGCAAAGTGAACGTGGACGAACAGCCGGCGCTTGCGCAGAAGTACCGCGTGATGACCATCCCCACCGTCGCCGTGTTCAAAAACGGGGAACTGGTGGATAAGAAGATCGGCGCATTCCCCAAATCCGAATTCGCCAAGATGCTGCAGGCCGCGCTTTCCTGAACAGAGAGTCATTTGGGCAGGCGAGGGGTTCTGCCATTTTGAAAGGGGTTTTATCCATGATTACTTATCCGCACATTGAATCGGCTGATCCCGAAGTGTTTTCCGCGATAGAGGACGAGCTGAAGCGGCAACAGACGCATTTGGAACTGATCGCGAGTGAAAACTTCGTCAGCGAAGCGGTGCTGGAGGCCAGCGGATCGATTTTGACCAACAAGTACGCCGAAGGATACCCGGCGCATCGCTACTATGGCGGATGTGAGTACGTGGACGTGGTGGAAGAGCTGGCGCGCCAGCGCGCCTGTGCGCTGTTTGGATGCGAGCACGCCAATGTGCAGCCGCACAGCGGGTCACAGGCCAACTGCGCGGTGTACTTTGCCATGCTGCAGCCGGGCGACACCATTTTGGGCATGAGCCTGGACCATGGCGGCCACCTGACGCATGGAAGCCCCGTGAATTTTTCCGGCAAGACGTATCGCTTTGTCTCCTATGGCGTGGACAAACAGACCGAGCGCATCGACTATGACCAGGTGCGCACGCTGGCATTGGAGCACCGCCCCAAGATGATCGTAGCGGGGTACTCGGCGTATCCGCGCATCCTGGATTTTCAAAAATTCCGCGAGATCGCCGATGAGGTCGGCGCGCTGTTGATGGTGGATATGGCGCACATCGCGGGACTGATCGCGGCAGGCGTCCATCCCTCGCCCGTGCCGTATGCGGACTTTGTCACGACCACCACGCACAAGACGCTGCGCGGCCCGCGCGGCGGCATGATTTTGTGCAAAAAAGAGTACGCCAAAAAGATCGATAAGGCGATCTTCCCCGGCACGCAGGGCGGCCCGCTGATGCACATCATTGCGGCCAAGGCGGTGTGCTTTAAGCAGGCGCTGGAGCCGTCGTTCAAGGTGTATTCGCAGCAGATTGTCGACAATGCCAAAGCCCTGGCCAAAGGGCTGATGGACCGCGGCGTGGGGCTGGTTTCGGGCGGTACCGACAACCACCTGATGCTCATCGATCTGCGTGGAAAGAGCTGCACGGGCAAGGAATTGGAAACGCTGCTGCACAAGGCGCACATCACCACCAACAAAAATGCGGTGCCGTTTGATCCGCAAAAGCCCACCATTACCAGCGGTGTGCGCATCGGCACGCCGGCCATCACCACGCGTGGCATGAAAGAAGCCGAGATGGATCGCGTGGCTGCGTGTATCGCGCGCATCGTAGACGAAGGGGAAGCGGCGGTGCCGGCGGTGACGCAGGAGGTGCTCACCCTGTGCGAGCAGTTCCCGCTCTATCGTTGACGATGTAGATGCGCACAAAGGGAGCCTGAAGCAAATGCAAGGCGGTACGAGTAGACGTGCCGCCTTTTCTCTTTCCCTATTCAGGGAAATCAGGGCGGGGAGGTAGCGGGACCCCTTCTGTTGGGGGCCAATGCCTGTTTGTGCGCTATGCCCAAATCGGGGTGTCACAGATCATGTACGATGGCCAAAGTTTTGGGCCCATACACATTTTGTTGGTATTTTCATGGAAAAGGTGATACAATTTATTGTGTTGACTATGCGTCGAATAACTGATAACATATTTTGTAAATGCAGAGAAACTTGCCCGTTGGGAGCGTTGCACGGCCATGCGCCTGCCGATTTCCCGTGCAAGTTATGGCATGGGTTTGGAAGGGAGATCCATGTTGATATCACCCGAAATGGTGATCATTCAAACAATCATTTATAGGAGGAGAAAGGACATGGAGAAGAATTTTACCAACTTTAACTTCCAGATGAAGACGGAAATCGTCTTCGGCAAGGATGCGGAGCTCCAGACGGCCGACATGATCAAAAAGTACGGCGGTACCAAGGTCATGATCGTCATGGACGGGGGTGGATTCATCAAG
>DXZF01000004.1 GCA_019415425.1 Bacillota bacterium
TATAAGAGACAGCTTCATATGCAGAGGCCATGGCGCGCTGGCAGAAGGTTCCCGTTACCGGGTATCTGTTGGTCGCATTGCTTCCGCTGGTGCCCGGTGGTGGCATCTATTATACGATGGAGTACTGTATCAGCGGGCAGACTGCGCTGTTTTTGGAGACGGGATTGCACACCTTTGGCATCGCGGGCGCGCTTGCCATCGGCGTATTGCTGGTTTCGTCCATCGTGCGTCTGTGGCACATGGTACGAATAGAGCGCAAACGGGCTTGATTTTCATCATTGGGAAGGAGAAGGGATCGCCTTGTTTCCGATTTCTAAACAGCATGCGCACGCATATGCCCATTTGTTTGCGCCCATTGCGGACAGCATCGTCCTTTCCTGCCTGCATGGCGTAATGGGCGAGCTCTATGTGGATACGCCCAAGGACGCTCGATGCGGGGTGATCCATTTGGGTGATTTCTGCTTTATTGGTGGCGATGCGCATGCGCCCACTGCGCGCCATCTGTTGCGCCACCTTCCCCTGGATCAGCATGCGCAGATGCTCTGGATTCCTTGCCAAAAGGCGTGGATTCCACCACTGCTTGCCATTTGGGAGGGCCGCATCGAGATGCATGCGCGCTACGCCATGTGTCCGCCGGCGTCCTTTGACCGCAACCGGTTATCCAACTTTGTCGCCGATTGTCCGGCCGGCTATGTCTGTGTGCCCATCGATGCTGCCCTCGCCCGGCAGGCGTTGTCCATACCATGGTCCAAGGACTTGTGCGGCAACTTTATCGATGCAGATGACTTTGCTGCGCGTGGACTGGGCATGGGCATTTTGCACAAGGGCCAACTGGTTGCCGGGGCCTCATCGTACAGCGTGTATCCGGGGGGGATCGAAATCGAGATCGACACCCACCCGCAACACCGCCAAAAGGGGTTGGCACGCACCTGCGCAGCGGCGCTCGTGCTGTCGTGTCTTTCACGCGATCTGACACCCTGCTGGGATGCCGCCAATTTGGCGTCCGTACATCTGGCAACGCGCCTGGGCTATCGGTTTTTGTACAGTTATCCGGCCTTTACCCCTTTGGATTGGAAAGGAGATTCTGCATGCGGGTGTTGAACTATGGCTCTATGAATTTGGATTACGTGTATACCGTGGCATCGTTTGTACAGCCGGGCCAGACCGCCTGTGCGCTGACGCGCAACGTGTATGGCGGGGGAAAAGGCTTGAACCAATCCATTGCGCTGGCGCGTGCAGGCAGCTGCGTGTATCATGTGGGGACCATTGGCACGGATGGGGAGTCACTGCGGAAGGCACTGGTCGAAAATGGCGTGGACACCCATTTCGTGTTTCGGCGTCCCTGTCTGAGCGCGCATACCGTCATTCAGGTCAATGACGCTGGGGAAAACTGTATCCTGTTTTATCGGGATCCCGCACTTGCACTGACCGAATCGGAATTAAACCAAATTTTTGCCCACTTCGATGGCGGTGACTGGCTGCTGACGCAAAACGAGATGGCGCATGGCCCATACGTCATGCATTTGGCCAAGGCGCGGGGGATGCGCATTGCGTGGAACCCCTCCCCGCTGGACACACAAATTGAGACATATCCCATGGAACTGGTCGATCTGTTCTTGCTCAATGCACTGGAGGCACAGACGCTCAGCGGCTGCGAATCGATCGATGCCTGCGCACAGGCGTTGCACCGCCGTTTTCCGCAGGCGTGCCTCCTGATCACTTTGGGTGCGGATGGCAGCATGTTCCTTGCATCGGACGGTGCTCTCACACATTGCCCGGCCACGCCAGCGCAGGCAGTGGACACGACCGGTGCGGGCGACACGTACACCGGATACTTTTTGAGTGCCTGGTGGCAGGGCTCTTCTTTGCCCCATGCCATGGCGATTGCCAGCAAAGCCGCTGCATATTGCGTATCGCATCGGGGTGCAAGCAGTTCGATTCCCTTTTTGCACCAGCTATCCTAAGCGGGTTCACACACAAGATCGAATTTGCGTTTTTGCCGCAGTCCTGTACGCTGTTGGCGTAATCCCGCGTGTATTGGGCGGGCACATCTACACTGGGCACACGCTTCCCCTCTGGTGTCCCTCCTTCTGTTGCGCTTTGCCGAGCGGGGCTTTGCGCCAGGGCCAATCGCACAAAGGCTTGGGGGATACGAGGGGAACGTCTTTCATTTCCATCACCTCATCGCACAAAATTTCCCTTCCGCTCTGGGTAGGCTTGCTTTCCCGTTCGTGTGTGCCATAAATTAAAAAAAATTTTTTGACTATTTCTGCAACCACTTTGAGGAATCCATGCACCTTCAATCGGTGCACGAATGTACTTTGGTGGCTTGCACACCCCATCCCCTGCAAGACGATCTCCTCTGCAATTCATTTGCAGGAATGACTTTTGTTTCCTGCGTTTTAAGGCGCTTGACGTCTTTCCTTTTCGTGCCTATAATGAGGCCGCTTTCATTGGAAAGCACGCATATGCGTCAATCAAAATGGGGATGAAAACCATGAAAATTCGCTCCAAATGTCAAGAGATGCTTTTGATCACCTTCGCCACGCTGCTGGTCGTGATCGGGGATTATTTTTTCAAATTCCCAAACCATTTTTCCACCGGCGGCGTCACCGGCTTGTCCATCCTGCTCACGCGCCTGTTCCCGGGGATTTCGACCAGTACGCTGGTGCTGATCATCAACGTGTCGCTTTTGGCATTGGGCTTTTTGCTGTTGGGCAAAACGTTTGGCCTCAAGACCGTGTATGCCAGCCTGCTGCTCTCCATCGGCCTACAAGTATTGGAATGGATTCTCCCGCTCCCGGCGCCACTGACCGACGAGCCGTTTTTGGAATTGATCTTCTCCGTCGCGTTGCCCGCCCTGGGGTCTGCGATTCTGTTCAATTTGGACGCTTCGACCGGTGGAACCGATATCATGGCCATGATTTTGCGCAAATTCACGCGTCTGGACATTGCGCGTGCACTGTTCTGCAGCGATGCGCTCATCGTGGCTGCCTCTTGTTTTCTCTTTGATATGAAAACGGGATTGTTCTGCATCCTGGGGCTGATCATGAAATCGTTTCTGGTGGATATCGTCATTGAAAACATCAATCAGTGCAAATACTTCACCATTGTCTGCGAGGATCCAGCCCCCATCTGCGCGTATATCGTCGAGCAGTTGCACCGTGGCGCAACGACGAGCCCCGCGCAGGGCGCCTATACGCACCAGGCGCGCACCATCATCTTTACGGCGTTGGGACGTGCCCAGGCTGTGCAACTGCGCCGATTTGTCAGGCAGACCGATCCGCACGCCTTTATCTTTATTACGACGACCAGCGAAATCATTGGCAAGGGATTTCGTGGAGAGTAATTTCCCGTGATATTGGGCCGTCAAGCGCATGGCTTTCCCCTTGCGCGCTTCTCAATGTGCACATGCGCTCATATACAAGGTAAGGAGATTCCCTTGAGAAAGAGGCGTATGCGATGAAGTCTCTCAAACGGCCTTGGGGACGCGCGATCTGTTTTGCCGTTTTAATGATCCTGACCTTTTGCCTGGGGGCTGCCAACGCACTGCTCTTTTCAGAGGA
>DXZF01000040.1 GCA_019415425.1 Bacillota bacterium
CGCTGGATCAAATCCGTAATCGGTTTGGAGAGAAGGCCATTTTATGGGGCGCCAAGGTGGAAATGCGTGCAAAAGAAGAGGGCAACCCGGGCTAAGCGCGTAACATCGTCTGCCTGTGCAAAAGGAATGGAAAAGAGAGAGACGGTTTTTCACATAAAGATCGTGCAAAGATAAAAATTTGTGATAGAATTTGTCGTATCCAATGGAAACAGGGCCATATCTTTCGAGAGGAACCGTGCGATGAAGATTGTCATTGTGGGCAATGGGAAGGTAGGGAATCTGCTGGCTGCACAGCTGTGCAAAGAGGATCACGATATCGTGGTGGTGGATCAGCGCGAGAGCGTGTTGCAACAGGCCGTCAACACGCTGGACGTGATCGCCGTGGTGGGCAATGGCGCTAGTTATGACGTGCAAATGGAAGCGGGCGTGGACAGCGCAGATCTGCTCATTGCGGTGACCAACTCCGATGAGCTCAACATCCTGTGCTGCCTGGTGGCCAAGAAGCTGGGCGTCGCGCATACCATTGCGCGGGTGCGCAATCCCGAGTACCACAAACAGCTGGCGCTCATGCGCGAAGAGATGGGATTGAGCCTGGCCGTCAATCCGGAGCTGGCCGCGGCACACGAGGTGTTCCGCACACTGCGTTTTCCCGAAGCCAGCAAGGTGGAGACGTTTGCCAAAGGGCGCGTGGAACTGGTGGAGTTTCGCGTACAGCCCGGCAGCCCGCTGGTCGACCAGCCGCTGTTTTCGCTGTACCGGAAACTCAAGGTCAAGGTGTTGATCTGCGCCATTCAGCGCGGCGAGCAAGTCATCATTCCGGACGGCAATGAAGTGCTGCGCGCGGGGGATCGCGTGCACCTGACCGCATCGCACAAGGAGTTGGCGGCATTTTTCAAATCCGTCGGCGTGATCAAGCGGCCCGTCAAAGACGTCATGGTCATCGGCGGCAGCCGCATCGCCTATTACCTGACGCGCATGGCCAGCGAATGTGGGATGCGCATCAAGATCGTCGAGCGCAAGCACGAACGGTGCATGGAGTTGTGCCAGGCATTGCCCAAGGCGTGCATCATTGAGGGCGACGGAAGCGATCAGGAACTGCTGCTGGAAGAGGGCCTGCGCGAGATGGACGCCTTTGTGGCGCTGACGGGCATGGACGAGGAAAACCTGATCCTTTCCATGTACGCGGGGATGGAACACGTGGGCAAGGTCATTGCCAAGGTGGATCGTCAATCGTATCTGCGCGCGCTGAGCGGCAATATTGAGTCGATCGTCTCTCCCAAGGCGGTGACGGCCAATCAGATCCTTCGCTATGTGCGCGCCATGCAGAACTCGGTGGGCAGCAACGTCGAGACGCTGTACAGGCTGGTGGAGCACCAGGTGGAGGCACTGGAATTCAGGGTGCGGCAAAACGCGTCGTATCTGGGCGTACCATTGAAAAACCTCAACCTCAAGCCGAACTTGCTGATCGCCTGCATTCTGCGCAAAGGGCGGCCGCACATTGCCAGCGGTGATGACACCATTGCGCTGGGCGACTCAGTGATCGTGGTGACGACCAATCCCAAGCTCAAGGATTTGACGGATATTTTGGCCAATGCGCCGGAACGGGGATAAAGTGCGATGAATCTTGCCATGATCGTCTCCATTTTGGGCCAGGTACTGCTTGTGGAAGCGGGACTGCTGCTGTTGCCGATGGGGGCCAGCCTGCTCTATGGGGAGAGCTGTGCCAGCGCCTTTGCCATCACGGCGGCGATTTTGCTTGCGGTGAGCCTGCTTACAAAGCTGGTACGGCCCAAGCACCGTTCGTTCTATGCGCGCGAGGGGTTTATCATCGTCGCGCTCAGCTGGGTGCTGCTATCGGCCTTTGGCGCGCTGCCGTTTTGGTTCAGCTGGGAAATTCCGCACTACATCGACTGTTTCTTTGAGACGGTGTCGGGCTTTACCACCACCGGATCCTCCATTTTGACGGATGTCGAGGCCCTCTCACAGGGCCTGTTGTTCTGGCGCAGCTTTACGCACTGGGTCGGCGGCATGGGCGTGCTGGTCTTTGTGCTGGCCATCGTGCCGATGGCCGGCGACCGCAGCATGCACCTGATACGCGCGGAAATGCCCGGCCCCAGCGTGGGCAAACTGGTGCCCAGAATTCGTCTGACGGCCAAGATTCTGTACCAGATCTACATCGCCATGACCGCGCTCCAGGTGGTGCTGTTGTGCATAGGCGGCATGTCGCTGTTTGATGCGCTGATCACGGCCTTTGGCACGGCGGGCACCGGCGGATTCTCCAACCGGGCGGCGAGCATCGGCGCGTGGGACAGCAGCTATATTCACTGGGTCGTGACGATTTTCATGATCCTGTTCGGCATCAACTTCAACCTGTTTTATCTGCTGTGCCTGAAAAAATGCAGACAGGCGTTTGGCAGCGAGGAGTTGCGGTGGTATCTGATCATCATTGTGGCATCTGTGGCGATGATCACCGTGGATATCCTGCCGCGCTATGCGCACGTGTCCACCGCCATCCGCGATGCCGCATTCCAGGTCGGCTCCGTGATTACGACCACGGGCTACGCCACAACGGATTTCAACCTGTGGCCGGAATTTTCCAAAGCCATTTTGGTGTTGCTGATGTTTGTAGGCGCCTGTGCGGGCTCTACGGGCGGTGGCATCAAGGTGAGCCGGCTGATCATACTGGTCAAGGCCGCGCGGCGGGAGATCCGCAGCATGCTGCACCCGCGCACGGTTGGCGCGGTGCATTTGGAGGGCAAGCAGGTGGACGAGCAGACGCTGCGCGGCGCCAACGCATACCTGGTCGTGTACATGCTGTTGCTGCTGCTGTCAATGCTGGTGGTCGCGTTGGACGGCAAGGGATTTGAGAGCACGGCCACTTCGGTCATCACGTGTTTTAACAATGTGGGCCCCGGGCTGGCACTGGTCGGGCCGACGGGCAATTTTTCCAGCTTTTCGGTGCTGTCCAAGATCGTATTCAGTTTGGATATGCTGTTGGGTCGGCTGGAGATCTTCCCCATGCTCATGTTGATGATGCCGGCAGTATGGAAGAAAAACGGATAAAAAACACGCCCGAAAGGGCGTGTTTTTACATGTGTAAACACATAGAGGGAATTCCGGGACGGCGCCTTTTGACGTAAGGAGAGACAGTTGGCGCAAAACGGACGGATGACGTCCCGGATCCCAAGCATGGCATCTTTCTGCAGAGATTGCTGCACATACCATTTTTACCGTATCATGACGGCGTGCGCTTGTCAAATGGAAAAGCATTGTATACAGTGCGGCGGCCATGGATGCCCATGGCCGCCGTGTGTTGTACTCAATAGCACGCCCGATAGATGGAGACGATCTGCTCGGCCGTCAACGGCACAAAGGCCGTCTTCAGGCGCGGCGCAACACGCGCTGCCATCTCTTCAAAGTACGTGTCCTCTACGCCCAGCTCACGCAGCGTGGCGGGGATGCCCAGGCCGTTGACGAAGAAATCCTGCGTCTTTTGGATGGCCAGCTCGGCGATCTGCTGTTTGGGCAGGGATTTGTCGATGTCAAACACATTGACGCCGTATTCGACAAACTTGTCCAGCGTGTCTTCGCTGAGCACTTCGCGCATCCAGGCCGGCGTCAGGATGGCCAGCCCTTCGCCGTGCGTGATGTCGTAGTATGCGCCCAATTCGTGCTGAATGGGGTGCACCGTCCAAGCGTTGCCCTTGCCCAGCGACAACAGGCCGTTGATGGCGAGCGAAGAGGTCCACATCAGGTTGGCACGCGCCTCGTAGTTGTCGGGCTCGGCAATGGCGATGGGGCCGTAGTGCATGCACGTTTTGAGCATGGCTTCAGCCATGCGGTCCTGCAGATAAGCGGTCTTGACAGGGCTGAAGTACACCTCAAAGATGTGCGAGATGATATCTGCCGTGCCCGCCGCCGTCTGGCGCTGGCTGACGGTAAAGGTATAGGTGGGATCGAGGATGGAGCACTTGGGCAACAGCAAGGGATTGCCGGTACCCAGCTTTTCCTTGGTCTCGGGATTGGTGATGACGGCGGTGTCGTCCATTTCCGAGCCGGTGGCCGAAAGCGTCAGCACGCTGAAGACGGGCAGCGCGCTGGTGTATTTGGCCTTGCCCGTCACCAGATCCCATGCGTCGCCGTCGTAGGAGACGCCGCCCGCGATGACTTTGGCGCAGTCGATGCTGCTGCCGCCGCCCACGGCCAGTACAACGCTGACCTTGTGTTCACGGCACAATTCCACGCCCTTGCGCACGGATGCGATGCGCGGGTTGGGATCCACACCGCTCAACTCGACCCAATCGATGCCGTTTTGCTGGAACTGCGAGACGATCGTGTCGTACAGGCCGGAGCGTTTGATGCTGCCACCGCCGTAGACCAGGAGCACCTTGTCGCCGTACTCCTTGATAGCGGCGGGCAGCTTATCGACCTGCCCCTTGCCAAAGCAGATGGTCGTGGGGATGGAGTAGATAAAATTGTTCATCATACAACCTCCTTGTATGTACACAGCATGCGCTGTGGTGTCAAATGATTGTGAATCCATGCACATTATAGCAAACCCCCAGGCTGATTACAATGTTTTACCTTGAATGGAAAAGAAAATGCAGCGCCTGTGTATGTGCACGGTGCGAATGACAGGATTCAACCAAAATGGTAAAATATCGTATTCCGTTGTACAGGAGGGCGCGCCATGAACCGGATCATCGGCGTACTGGCACATGTGGATGCCGGGAAGACGACGTTTTGCGAGCAGCTGCTCTATCACGTACACAAGTTGCGCAGGCGTGGACGCGTGGACCATGCCGATACGTTTATGGATCACCACCCCATCGAACGGCGGCGGGGCATTACCGTTTTCAGTGAGCAGGCACAGTTTGATTACAGGGGGCAGTCTTATACGTTGCTGGATACGCCGGGGCATGTGGACTTTGCGGCGGAGATGGAGCGCGCGCTGTGCGTGCTGGATGCCGCCATTTTGATCGTCAGCTGTGTGGAGGGCGTACAGGCGCATACGCAGACGCTGTGGAACCTGCTGCGCGATGCGCACATTCCCACCTATTTCTTCTTGAATAAGACCGACCGCATGGGGGCGGATGTATCGCGCACCATGGCGCAGATTCGGCAGTACTGCAGCGAACAGGCGCTGGATCTCACGCAGGGGTACGATGCACAGGGCGTGTCCATCGCGTGCATGGAGGAGATCGCCCAGACCGACGAAGCGCTGTTGGAGCGCTATCTGTCGGGCGAAACGTCCAGCGCGTTTTGGCACCACCAGCTGCAGGAGCTGATCGCACAGGAGCAGTGCTTTCCCTGTTTTTGTGGTGCGGCGCTGCAGGATGAGGGCGTGATGCCGTTTTTTGACGCGGTGCACACGCTGATACGGCCCGCGTGTGCGGATGCACAGGCCGCGTTCTGTGGGCAGGTGACGCGGGTACGGCACGATGCGCACGGCAACCGGATCACATTTTTGAAAGTGTTGCAGGGCACGCTACACGCCAAAGACGAAGTGCGCATAGGCGTGCAGGAGGACGGGAAAGCGCGCAGGGAAAAGGTGGATGAGATCCGCTGCTATGACGCACAGCAGTTCCAGACCGTGCCCAGGGCCGTGCCGGGCATGCTGTGCGGCGTGACCGGCCTGCGCAGCGTGCGCCCGGGCGAGCGCATCGGCGCGCAGCTGGAACGGCAGGATATGCACAGTACGCCGACACTGGTCAGCCAGGTGCTGTTTGATGCGCAGCAGACGACCTTGCAACAGGTGCGAGCCGCGTTTATGCAGCTGGAAGAGGAAGATCCGCAGTTGCAGGTGCAATGGGAGCCACAGCTGGGCGAATTGCGCGTGCGCGTGATGGGGCGCATCCAGTTGGAGATCCTCAGTGAACTGGTGCCGCAGCGCTTTGGCTTCCAGGTTGCGTTTGGGCCGTGTGAAGTGCTGTACAAAGAGACCATCGCCTCCTCGGCCATGGGGTTTGGCCACTTCGAGCCGTTGCGACACTATGCCGAGGTACATCTTCTGCTCTCGCCCGGCGCGCCTGGCAGCGGCATCGCCTTTGCAAGCGCCTGCCCGACCGACCTGCTGCCGCAAAACGTGCAGCGACTGGTGCGTACGCACGTGCTG
Source organism: Bacillota bacterium (assembly GCA_019415425.1). GTDB lineage: Bacteria > Bacillota > Clostridia > Christensenellales > QAND01 > Allochristensenella. The sequence goes on from DXZF01000040.1 coordinate 6,116, forward strand.
GAGAGGCAACACGTGGGCCTGCTGACCGGGGCACCGCTGACGGATGTGGTGGTCACGCTGCGCAACGGCCGCGCACACGAAAAACATACGGAGGGCGGCGATTTTCGCGAAGCGACGTACCGCGCCATCCGCCATGCCCTGCACTTTACACAGAATGTGTTGCTGGAGCCGTACGTCGCGTTTGTGCTGCGCGTGCCGATCGGGCAAGTGGGGCGCGCCATGGCGGATTTGCAGCGCCTGCACGCACAGGTTCAAGCGCCGCAGATGCTGCCGCAATGGGCCGAACTGGCCGGCAAGGGACCGGTCAGCACGCTGATGGACTATGGCAGCGAGGTGCTGGCCTATACGGGCGGAACGGGCGTGTGGACCTGCACGTTTTGCGGCTATGCCCCGTGCCACAATGCACAGGAAGTAATCGCACAAAAGGGATATGACTGTGAGCGGGATGTGGAAAACACGGCGGACTCCGTCTTTTGCGCCAAGGGGGCGGGATACACTGTCAAGTGGCAGGAGGTTGCAGACCATATCCATTGCGAAGTGAGATAAGAACATCCAACAGTGCGCGCTATACAGACGCCGCGGCAGAAGCGTAGATGGGGACGGCTCGCACACAGAGCGGCGCGCAACCAAAGCGCGTGTTGAAAACTTGTAGAAAAGGAAGTAGACTCGTATACTAAAGGCAGTCCGGATCAAAACGAGGCAAACCGGACGAGGAGAGAACATGGAAACAGAACGTCGCGAGCGGTTCACCCCGACCGCAGAACAGGGGCTTTCAGAAAATCAGGTACAGGCGCGCAGGGCCCAGGGACTGTTCAATCGGCAGCCGCAGGGCATGCTGCGCACCAACTGGCAGATCGTCTGCCAGCATCTGTTTACACTGTTCAATGCCTTCAACTTTGGCATTGCGGTGTGCATTGCATGGGTAGGCGCATATGAAAATCTGCTGTTTATGCTGATCGTCATTGCCAATCTCATCATCGGCATCGTGCAGGAAATCCGTTCCAAGCAGGCGGTCGAGAAGCTCTCGCTGATCTCGGCGCCGCGGGCGTGCGTGGTGCGCGCGGGCAAACAACGGCAAATTGCGACAGAGGAGCTGGTGCTGGACGACGTCATGGTGCTGCAGGCCGGCAACCAGATCTGTGCAGACGCCGTGGTACTGACGGGCGAAGTGGAGTGCAACGAGGCGCTGCTTACCGGCGAAGCCGACCCCATCCTCAAGCGCCGGGGCGATCTGCTGCTCTCGGGCAGCTTCCTGGTCAGCGGCACGTGCCGGGCGCGCGTGGAACATGTGGGCGAGGAAAACTACGCGACGCAGATTGCCGTCGCCGCACGGGCGCAGAAGAAATTCCGCTCGGAGCTGATGACGGATATGCAGAAG